>DATIRX010000128.1:0-12566 GCA_035469225.1 Bryobacteraceae bacterium | reverse complement strand
CAGCAGCGCATAGAAAGCCAGCCCGGCCGAGAGCATGGAGGTATTGTGTTTCAAGCACCTGTCGAAGGTTTGCCTGAACAGTCCGGCTGTGTTTCGAAATCCCTCCACGGTGTTAGGCAAATCCGAACAGGCGCGCGGCATTCTCCTTCAGGATCAACGGCCGGACTTCCTCTTTGATGTTGATCGCCGAAAAGTCCGCCAACCAGCGATCCGGCGTGATCAGCGGATAATCCGAGCCGAACAGCATCTTCTTCTTCAGCAGGGTGTTGGCGTACTGAATCAGCGTCGGCGAAAAGTACTTGGGTGACCATCCGGAAAGATCGATGTACACCTGCGGCTTGTGCATGCACACCGAGAGAGCCTCGTCCTGCCAGGGGAACGAAGGATGCGCCAGGATCATCGGCATATCCGGGAAATCGACAGCCACGTCGTCCATGTCCATCGGATTGCCGTATTTCAAGCGAACGCCGCCGCCGCCGGGCATGCCGGTGCCGATTCCGCTGTGTCCGGTGTGAAAGATGACCGGCAGCTTGGCCTCCGCCACAACTTCGTAGAACGGATAGGCCGCTTTATCATTGGCATGGAACTCCTGCAGCGGTGGATGCAGCTTGAAGCCCCGAATTCCCCCGGCTTTGATCAGCCGCCTGGCTTCGTCCACCGCGTCTTTGCCGCGCATCGGATTTACGCTGGCGAAGGCGATCATAAAGTCGCTATTCTCTGCGGCGAAAGCAGCCACCTCTTCGTTCGGCACGGGCGGACGCCCCGTGATCTTCTCATCCACGGAAAACACTACGCATCCGATCTTGCGCGAGCGATAGTACTCCGCCAGATCCTGGCGTTTGTAGGAAACCCCTGTGTTACCGAAGTACTTGCGGGCGGCTTCATCGGCGGCGTTGCCGGTGGGTTCGGATTCGATATGCACGTGCGTATCGATAGCGACCAGATTTTGAATATTCACCTAGACACCTTTCTGAATGGAAATTACACGGGCGGAAGGACGCGGCGAGTATAGATCGAGAACCAGCGCAGCCCGATTTTTGAGCACAGCGCCTTGATTAAGGGAACCCTTGTCGGTGACCTCATGGGCGTCGATGGACGGCGGCTCCGCCATGAGAATGGCGCGGGCGATGCGCTGGGAACTGCCGGTCGCCTCGGCTGCGAGCTCGTTCAACAGGCTCTGAAACTTTTCTCGAACCGCCGCGTTCGCGACGATCTCCGCCGCCGATGCCGTCGCGGGCAAGCCGGCCAATTCGCGGCAGGCGTCCAGGGCCGGGAAAACCAGGATCGTCACAAAATCGCGATCGTGGCCGGCGATAACCGCATCGTGGGCATAGGGCGCGCAGCGGCTGAGAAATTTTCCGCGCAGCGGGCCCGCGCTGACAAACGTTCCGGTGGACAGCTTGAAGTCCTCGACAATACGCCCATCGAACATGAACCCGCGCGAGACGTCCGCCGGATCGACGAAGCGCAGCGCGTCGCCGATGCGATAGAAACCTTCGTCGTCGAACGCCAGGCGCGTCAGGTCGGGCTGCCGCCAGTAGCCCGGCGTTACGCTGGGACTGCGCAAGCGAGCTTCCAGCTTGTCTCCCATGGGCACCAGTTTCAGCTCAACGCCGGGCGCGGGCAGCCCGACTTCGCCCGCACGCCGCAAATCCTTGCCTGGAAACAGCGCCGCCGGACCGGTTTCGGTCGAACCCAATCCGGTGAACATCATGATGCGCTCGCCGCAGGTTTCGACAGCGAGCTGATCGAGTTCGTCCCACACCGGCTGCAGCAGACCTGCGCCGGCGTAATAGAACATCTTCACCCGGCTGAAAAATCGCTCGCGGAAATCCCGGCGGTCGCGGAGAAACGGGATCAGCGCCTCGAAGCCCTTTGGCACGTTCAGATAGACGTTCGGTCCGACATCATGCAGGTTGCGCACCGAGGCGGCCATCCCGGCGGGCGTCGGCCGGCCTTCGTCAATATAGAACGACCCCCCGTTGTACAAAACGAACCCAACGTCGTGATTCCCCCCGAAGGTATGGTTCCAGGGGAGCCAATCGCAGATCACGGGCGGTTCGTCATCCACCCAGCGAAGAATACTTCGGACGATCTCCTGATTGCTCGAGAGCATCCGCTGCGTGTTCTCGACGCCCTTGGGCGTGCCGGTCGATCCGGAAGTAAACAGGATCTTCGCCACGGTGTCCGGTGTGACCAGATCATGCGCGCGATCGACGTCCGCTGTCGCCGTGGTCGCGGCCAGCACTGCATACGGCGTGGCCTGCAATTCTTCGGGATCTCCGCTGATGACCAGCTCGGCGTCAGGCGGCTTTACGGCGTGCAGCGCGTGGCGATAGGCGCCGGCTTCGCTTACAAAAACCAGCCCGGGCGTCAGCAAATCGAATATGTGCCGCAGCTTGCCAAAATCGCTCGAAACCAGCGAGTAGGCCGTCGAAATGGGGGCGTAGGGGATGCCGGCATAGTATGCCGCGAAGCCCAGCACCGCGTGCTCCAGATCGTTGCCGGAGAGAATCGCGATGGGCCGTTCCGGGGAAAGATTGCGGTCGAGCAGAGCCTGTGCGACGTTGCGGGCCGCCCCGCGGAATTGCGCGTAGGTCAGCGTGCGCCAGTTGCCGGCAGCATCTCTTTGGCCCATAAACACGCGATCCGGGGTCTTCTGCGCCCAGTAGTCCAGCTTCTCGGTGAGCTTGGCCGGATAGCTGCCGAGCGGATGCGCGGGAGTGACATAGATCGCTCCATCCGCCCCGTGCGTCATGGTGACATCGCGGGGGCCGAAGCGAACGTCTCGTAAAGGGACAGTCGCGGTCATTCCTTGGCCCGATCCCATTCTGCAAACGTCTTGCCTTCCTCGGCCAGCCGCCGGAGCAGCGGAGCGGGCTCCCACACCTCACCGAACTGCTGGTGGAACGCGCGCACACGGTCGTAAATCCGCTTCAAACCCACTGTATCGGCATACCACATCGGGCCGCCGCGATAGCCGGGAAACCCGTAGCCGGTGCAATAGATCACGTCGATATCGGCCGCCCGCTGCGCATGTCCTTCTTCCAGAATGCGCGCACCTTCGTTAATCATCACGAAAATCGAGCGCTCAATGATTTCCTCGCTGGTGATCTTGCGACGGGGAATTCCCGCGTCGAGTGCGGTTCTCTCGATCAGCGCGTCGACTTCGGGATCCGCAATGGGGGCGCGCGTTTCGTCGTAACGATACCAACCCTTGCCGGTCTTCTGCCCCAAACGGCCCATTTCGAAGAGCTTATCGAGCACCAGGGGTACGCGCTCGCCGGGTTTTCGCAGATGCGCGTACTCCTGCTTCACGCGATACGCCAGATCGATGCCACCCATGTCATCGACGGCGAAAATTCCCATGGCCATGCCGAAATCGGTGAGCGCGCGATCCACCTGCTGGGGCGTGGCGCCTTCCTCCGCCAACAGCTGGGCTTCTCTCATATAGGGCAGCATCATGCGATTGCCGACGAAGCCGCGGCAATTTCCCACCACCACGCCGACTTTGCCCAGTTTCTTGGCGATCGCCAGGGAGGTGGCGACCACCTCGTTGCCGGCGAGTTTTCCGCGCACGATCTCCACCAGCCGCATCACATGCGCGGGGCTGAAGAAGTGCAGCCCGATCACCATCTTCGGCCGCGACGTCGCCGCGGCGATCTCGTCGACATCCAGCGTGGATGTGTTCGACGCCAGCACGCAGCCCGGCTTGGCGATTTTATCGATCTCGCCGAAGATCTGCTTCTTCAGCGGCATACTCTCGAAGACCGCCTCGATGATCAGGTCGGCGTTCTCGAATCCGTCATAGGTCAGCTGCGGCTGGATCAAGGCCATCCTCTGATCCATCACCGCCTGCGGAAAACGGCCCTTCTTCACCGAGCTTTCATAGTTCCTGCGGATCGTAGCCATGCCGCGGTCCAGCGCGGCCTGCTCGGTTTCCTTGAGCCGCACGGAGATGCCGGCGTTGGCGCAGGCCATCGCGATCCCGCCGCCCATGGTGCCCGCTCCGATGATTCCGACTTTGGCAACGGGATATACTGCGGTGTCCTTGGGGATTCCAGGTACGCGGGCCACGGCGCGCTCGGCGAAGAAGAGGTGAATCATCGCCTTGGCCTGATCCCCGGCCAAGACCCGGCGGACGATTTCGCGCTCTTTCTTGCAGCCTTCCTCAAAAGAGAGCGTGGTCGCGGCTTCCAGCGCTTCCAGCACCGCCAGCGGCGCGGTCTGGTTGCGGCGGATCTTGGCGGCCTGGGCCCGGCCCGCGGCGAAGATAGGCGCGTTTTCAGCAGTTGATCCGAGCTTGTCGTTTCTCTCGCGTGTTTTGCGAACCGGCTGGCTCGCTACGTTGCGCGCAAACGTGACTGCGCCCGCCAGCAGCTCACCCTCGATCAAGCTATCGATCAAGCCCAGCCGCAGGGCGTCCGGCGCCTTGACCGGCTTCCCCGAGACGCACATCTCAACGGCCGCGGCCACGCCCACCAGGCGTGGAAGACGCTGCGTTCCTTCGGCGCCTGGGATGATTCCGAGATTCACCTCCGGCGCACCCAGGGATGCATCCGGCACAGCCACACGGTAGTGCCCGGCCATGGCGATTTCCAGGCCTCCGCCAAGCGCGATGCCGTGGATGGCCATGATCACCGGCTTGGCGCAATCTTCAATCCGGGCCAGCAGCGGATGCAGATCCGGACCGCCTGAGGCGGGGTTGCGGGCCGCTTCCTCAAGTTCTTTGATATCGGCCCCGGCGATGAACGTCCGGCCGCCTCCCATCACGACAATCGCGCGCACCGAAGGATCGCGCTCGGCGGTTGCGAGGGCCGCAAGAATTCCTTGGGGCACTCCCGGACTGAGCGCGTTTACGGGCGGGTTGTCGATGGTGAGCACGGCGATGCCGTCACTCGCGGTGAGCACTACAGGTTGAGTCATCAGAAATCTGTTACGCTTTCATACGGCGCGGAGGCAACCGCAATTTCTGATGATACCCCGCACGGCAAGCGAACGGCCGGTAAGCCCGGAGAGGGAAGCCACACCCAGGCTGGGTTACGCCTGGTGGGTGGTCATAGCGCTGACCGCAGTCTACACGCTCTCCTTTGTTGACCGAACCATCCTGGGCCTGCTGGTTCCGTCCATCAAGCGCGATCTGGGCGTCAGCGATACGCAGATCGGCCTGCTGCAGGGTTTGGCGTTCTCGCTGTTCTATACGCTCATGGGCCTGCCGATCGGACGCCTCGCCGATCGCTGGAACCGCCGCAATTTGATTGTCGGAGGAATCCTGGTCTGGAGTTTTTTCACCACCATGAGCAGCGTGGCCAAGAGCTTCCTGCTGCTGTTCGCCACCCGCATCGGCGTGGGCGTGGGCGAAGCCAGCCTGTCTCCCGCCGCATATTCGATGCTCTCCGATTATTTCCCCAAGCAAAAACTGGGAGCCGCCATCAGCGTGTTCTACATGGGCGTGTTCATCGGATCGAGCCTGGCGATGCTGGTGGGCGGAACTACCGTGGACATGCTGGCCCGGACGCCGTTCGTTACGGTGCCGGTACTCGGAACCATGGCTTCCTGGCGGCTGACGTTCGTGATCGTCGGCTTGCCGGGCGTTCTGTTCGCCCTGCTGGCCTGGACCATTCGCGAACCGGCGCGCCGCGGCCTGCTGGCGTCGGCCGACGGACGGAGCACCCAACTGAGTTTCAGCGAAGGGATCGCACAGATCCGCATGCGGTGGCAATCGGTGGCGGGCATCTCGCTGGGCATGGTTTGCCAGGGCATGATCACCTACGGCCTTCTGGCCTGGATCCCAACGTTTTTCCAGCGCGTGCATCATTGGACTCCGGGCCAGTCGGGTCGCGCGCTGGCCGCGATTCTGCTGACGTTCGGATGCCTGGGAATGTATACGGGCGGACGTCTGAGCGATCGTTGGCAAAAGCGCGGCGTTGCGGAAGGACCCCTGAAGGTCGCCGTCATCAGCGCCATCGGGACGCTGCTGCTGATGCCTGCCGCGATGATGGTCCCGAAACCTGAGTGGACGCTGGCGCTGCTTGCGCCGGCCCTGTTTTTCGACGCGCTGGCCATGGGGACCGCGGCCGCGGCGCTGCAGCACATTTTTCCGAATCAGGTTCGCGGGCAGGTATCGGCGCTGTATCTGTTCGTCTTGAATCTGGGCGGAGGAAGCCTGGGGCCGCTGCTGCCGGGCGTGTTTAACGATTACTTGTTCCACGACCCGAACATGGTGGGTTATTCCATGGCAATTACCATCGTCGTGGGCGCGATCGGGATGCTGATCGCGTCTCTTTCCACGTTCGGCGCCTATCGAACTCACTACAACCTGATGAAGGCCGCATAAACCAGCCGGCCTGAAGGCCTGCGCTACCAGCGCGATACCATGTTGGTAATTCGATGGTGGGATCGATTCAATGGACGAGTCTGCTGTTCCTCACCACGGTCGTCCTGGCCCAGGAGACGCCGGTGCTGCGCGTCAACACCCGTCTAGTAGAGGTGGACGTCGTCGTCCACAGCAAGGGCGAGGCCGTCGCGGATCTGAAGCAGGACGATTTTACGGTTCTCGACAAGGGCAAGCCCCAGAAAATCGCGTCCTTTAACGTTGTGTCGTTCCGGAATAACGCCGGGAAATCCGTGCCACTCCCGCCCGGCCTCGTATCGAACCGGATCAACACGGTAAACCAGGAACCCGCCGGCGTCACCGTGGTTCTGTACGACACGCTGAACACCGTCCCGGAGGATCAGGGGTACGGGCGTCAGGCGCTGGTCCGGTATCTGGACACAATCCAGAGAGGGGACCACTTCGCTCTGTACTCGCTGAACAAAACCCTGAGCGTGATCCAGGACTTTACGGACGATCCCGAGCGCATCCGGCAGGCGGCTCGCCGCGCGAGCCCGGAAGCTTCGGTCGACCAGACCGCCGACGATCTGGCCAGCGAGCTGCTAGCGGACGCTCCGGATTTGGGCGACGCCATCGCGAACGCCATGTATCGCAGCTCGGTGAAGGAAATGCAGGACCGGGCGCAAGCCAATCGGGCAGAGATTACGGGTAAAACCTTGGAGCTGATCGCCCGTCACCTGCAGGGACTGCCGGGAAGAAAGAAGCTGATCTGGCTCACCTCCAGTTTTGCCGCGCAGACCACGGATATACGGTCTCACAACGGCCAGGACACGATCGAGCACAAAGAGTTCGGCAAGGAAATCCAGAAGGCCGTGCGCGCGCTCAACGACGCGAATGTGGCTGTCTATCCCATCGACCCCAAGCCGATAAGTTTTTTCAACGATCCCGGGTTTTTGCGGCCCGGCATCGATGCAATGAACCTGTTCGCGGGCGGGACCGGCGGGCGTGCCTTTTACGCGCTCAACGACGTTGCCAGCGCCATTAAGACGGCCGCCGAGGACAGCGAGGTCACCTACGCGCTGGGCTTTTATCCCGTCGATATCAAGCTGGACGGCAGCTATCATCCGCTGTCGGTCAAGGTTGCCCGCAAAGGCGTGGACCTGCGGGCCCGCAAAGGTTACTACGCGACCGATCTGAAGCCACCCACCGAAAAGCAAACTCTCGAAACGCTCCGGGATATCTTTGCGACGCCTCTGGAGGCCACCGGGATCGGGATGGCCGCGCGGCTGGATCCGTATGCCCGCCAAGCCGGGGTGCAACAGTTGACCATGACCTTCAATCTCCAGGAAGTGCATCTGGAAAAGGAACAGAACAACTGGGTGGCGCTGATCCATCTGGCGACCTACTTTCCTTCCGCCCAGAAGCCCAACGGTACCGAGGAATCGATCAAGATCACTTTGACCGAACGGCGCTTGAAAGAATCGCTGGCAAGCGGCTACACCATCCAGCGGCTGGTGATCGTGGGGAATCGGAAGGGCGACCTGCGCCTGGCAGTCCAGGATCGGGTTACCGGCGCGGCGGGTTCCGTCAAGCTGGCGCTGGCCGCTGCCGTGCCAGCCAATAATCCCACAAACGGACAGTAATTCGAACCTCTAAATTGCTGCCGTTCGGAACTTTTCATCTCCGTATCCGTCTGTCTATCAACGCACACGGAGAGAGCCTTGATCACGCTGTGGCAGGACATGCTGTACGGGCTTCGAATGCTGCGGAAGAAGCCCGCCTTCACGATCGTGGCGGCTCTGTCGCTGGGACTGGGGATCGGCGCCAATGCGACCATTTTCAGCATCATCAATGCGACTTTGCTGAGCGATCTTCCCTTTCAGGATCCGGGACGCCTGGTAGTGTTGTGGACCGCGCCCCTTAATCGTCCGGGAGTTCGCAATGGGGTTACGGGTGGAAACTATCTGGCCTGGCGCGATCGCAGCCAGTCCTTTTCATCCATGGGCGGGATGTTCGAATTCCCCAGCAACCTGGGCGCGGAACGCGATGGCGCGCCCGCCGAGCGCCTGGACGGCGAACGCTTCACCGCCTCGATGTGGGACGTCCTGGGCGTGAAGCCCCTCAAGGGCCGTTTCTTTACGAAGGATGAAGATCAGAACGGCAATCCGGCTCCCGTCATGGTGCTGAGTTATCCCTTCTGGCAGCGGCGATTCGCGGGGGATCCCAACGTACTCGGACGAAAAGTTCTGCTGGACAATACGGAGACCACCATCATTGGCGTGATGCCGGAGCATTTCGATTACGCCAATAACAGCACGGATTTTTGGGCCCCCGCGGGTTTCTCGCCGCAGCAGCTGAGCAGCTCCGCCTCGTTCCTGCTGGTGGCCGGCCGGCTGAAACCAGGGGTTTCCATCCAGCAGGCCCAGGCCGAGATGGATTCGGTCGCCCGGGGGCTGGTAACGGTGTTCGCCTACAACAAAGATTCCGGGGTCCGCCTGGAGGCCATGCAAGGCGCGTTCTTTCGGGGGCTCGAGCAACCGCTGGCCGTGCTGCAAGGCGCGGTGGGATTCGTCCTGTTGATCGCCTGCGCCAATGTCGCGGGCCTGCTGCTGGCGCGCGCGGCCTCGCGGCGCACCGAAATGGCCGTGCGATCCTCGCTGGGCGCGGGCCGCAGCCGGATTATCCGCCAACTGCTGACCGAAAGCGTCCTGCTGGCGATTTTCGGAGGCGTGTTGGGCGGAATTTTCGCCTGGGGGGGCTTGAAGGCGATCATCGCCAGCCTTCCCTCGGGATCGCTGCCTGACGTGATCGTAAGCGGCCGGGTTCTGGGATTCACCGCGCTGGTCTCGATCGCCACCGGGCTGTTCTTCGGGCTGGTTCCGGCGCTGCAAACTTCCAAGATCGATCTTTCGGCTTCGCTCAAGGAAGCCACGCGCGGCGGTTCGGAGGGTTTGACCAAGCAGCGGCTGCGCGGTGCGCTGGTGGCCGCGCAGATCGGCCTGGCGCTGGTGCTGCTGATCGGCGCGGGCCTGATGATGAACAGTTTCCTGCGCATCCAGAGCAACGATCTGGGCGGAGATCCCAAGGGATTGCTCACCTTCGATTTCCGCTTCCCCCAGAGCCAGTTGATGAAACCCGTCGGCCAGCAATATCGCGGCGTGGGATTGTGGGAAATCAGCCCGAATGTCGCGCTGACCTACGACCGGTTGTTCGAGCGCGTGAAGGCCCTGCCGGGAGTGATCTCCGCAGCCGGCGCCAGCCGACCGCCCTTCGCGGGGGCCATGCGGATGCAGTTCCGGATCGCGGGACGGCCCGCCCCGGAGCCCGGCACGCAGGATGGCGGAACCAACGCGGCCTATATGCCCGTGACGCCCAACTATTTTTCCACCGTGAGGATCCCCATCATCCAGGGCAGGGATTTCACGGCCGCCGATACGGCTTCGGCGCCGCGGGTGGTGGTGATCAACAAAACCATGGCCCAGCGCTGGTGGCCCAGCCAGAATCCGATCGGGGAGCGCATCACCTTCGATTTCGTGCCGGATGAACAGCCGCGCGAGATAGTGGGCGTGGTCGGCGATGTCCGGCTTAACCAGGCGCAAACCCAGCTGCAGCCCATCGTGTACCTGCCCCACGCACAACAATCGCAACGCTGGCTGGGCCCCAACTGGGATTACCGCTCGGCGATGTTCTACGTCCTCAGAACCAGCGGCGATCCGGCGGGCCTGGCTTCCGCGGTGCGCAGCGCGGTGGCCGAGGTGGATCCCAGCAAACCCGCGGGAAACATCCGCACAGTGGAGCAGAATCTGCGCGACCAGGTCAGCGACCGGCGGGTGTATATGCTGCTGTTAACGGTGTTCGGAGCCATCGCGGGCGTCCTTGCGGCAGTAGGGATTTACGGCGTGATGGCCTACGCCGTGACGCAGCGCACGCGCGAGATCGGCATCCGCATGGCGCTGGGCGCGACTTCCTCCAGTGTGATGACGCTGGTCGTAAAACAGGCCCTGATTCTGGTCTTCATCGGCCTGATTCTGGGCGTGGGCGGCGCGCTCGGGCTGACGCGTTTTCTAGCGAACGAATTGTACGGCGTCAAGGCCACC
Organism: Bryobacteraceae bacterium; assembly: GCA_035469225.1. Taxonomy (GTDB): domain Bacteria; phylum Acidobacteriota; class Terriglobia; order Bryobacterales; family Bryobacteraceae; genus Palsa-187. The sequence goes on along the minus strand of DATIRX010000128.1, from coordinate 2,135 downwards.
GACCCGGCTACCTTCATCGGGGTTTCTGTGGGCCTGGTGGTGATTGCGGTGCTCGCCAGCCTGATTCCCACGCGACGGGCGGTTTCCGTGGACCCGACGGTAGCGTTACGGCACGAATGACGCACGGCCGGACGATCCAAGGGCGGCTCTGAGAGCGGTAAAACAGCAGGATTCGGACCACATGCCTCCTAAAGCGCGTTGGTCCAGCGGGCGATAGCTACTTGAGGACCAGTGGCCCGCAAGACGATCATCGCCGCCGCGTTTATTCTGCTTCTGTGCCTGGTCGCGAAGCCCGTCTGGGACGGCCGCGAACAGTGGCATTGGGGACAGGGTTTGGATGACGGCGTGTATTGGGTGACGGCGAAAGCGCTTGCCACGGGCAGCGCGTACCGGGTGCCGAGCTTGCCGGGAACCCCGCGCGCGGTGAAGTTTCCGCCGCTGTATCCCCTCTATCTGTCGCTGGCATGGCGGCTCCATCCGGAATTCCCCGACAATCTCAAAACAGCGGCAACCTTCCAGGCGTTGTTGCTGCCCGTGTATCTGGCCCTGCTGCTGGCGGTGCTTCGCCAGCTGGGATTCAGCTGGCGGCGAACGTTTCTGGTGGCTGCCCTGACGGCGGTGACCCTGCAATTCACCTTGCTGGCGGTGATGCTGTTCTCCGAACTTCTCTGCGGATGTTTCCTGCTGGCCGCGTTTCTGACGATCGAACGCTCGGTTCACCAAGCGGGCTCCCGCGCCCGCTGGTGGGCGCTGGCAGGAAGTCTGCTGGCGGGCTTGGCGTACCTGACCCGGAACGCAGCTCTTCCACTGTTGATCGCGATCCCGCTATTCCTGTTCATCCGAAAACGCCGGGATTTGATCCCGTACGCGCTGCTGGCCGCCGTGCCGATGGCCGCCGCCTGGCACACGTGGGTCTTCCTTTACTCCGGCGCAAGCCCCGACCCGGCGAATGCCAGCTATTTCAGCGAGTATCTTCACATCATCCGAGTACATGGCTTCTGGCACAACCTGATGCAGCAGGCCTCCGTGCTATCCGGAAGCGTGGCCGAGAATTCTTTCCCCGGCGCGATCGAACTTCTGTACGGCCTGCCGCTCTACCATGTGGTCCTGATCGCGGCGATCGCCGGCGCGATCCGCATCGGCCGCCAGCGGCAGTGGCCCCTGTGTGTGATCTTCACGGGCCTCTATCTGGTACTGATCATGGCCTGGTGGAGCGAAGGACTGAGCCGCCTGGTGCTTCCCGTGTGGCCGATGTTGCTGGCCGGGATCGCCCAGGAAACCGACCATGTGGCCTCCTTATTCGCAAAGTCCGTGAAGAATGCTGCGTGGAAGCAAGTTCCGCGTTGGGCTTTGATCGCGCTGGCCGTCGCCATGATCGTCCGCAGCGATCGCGCCACGTGGCGCCGGATTGCCCGGGTGATGGCCGAGGAAAAACAGTCGCGTCTTCAGGATCAAGTGGCGTATTCATGGGTTGCGGACCACGCTGCGCCGGATACCGTGGTGGTGACCTGGAAGGATTCCGTGAGCTATCTGTATACCGGACTGCCCAGCTCGCACGGCCTGTATTTGGCCGTCACGCCGCAACGGGCCGATCTGAAGGCCGTGCAGGCTTCCTTTTCCGCGCTGCCGCCGCAGTATCGGTGCGGTTTGCTTCTCTTGCTCCGGTCCGATTTCGGCGATGGCTTCCAAGGCAGCCAGCTGGATTCGCTGCGTGCCAGTGTTGAGCACCTGGACGGATCGAAGCTGGAATACGCTTCCTCCGACGCGCTCATCTACCGGTTCACGTTTCGATAGCTCGAAGTATCCTGGTGTTCGACCTCTCTTAAAGTGAATCCGTCCGCGGAGTAAATCGTTTTGTGCGCCTGGTTTTCCGACAGGAGCCGGATGATCTCGTTGCGATCTTCGAGCTCGAATTCGGTCCCATAGTCGCCGGGGCTCAGCAGGATGTGAGTGATGCCGAAGGAGCGCACCAGCGCATCCAGTCCCGTGAAATTGGCCAACCTGCCGGCGCGATCATCGGTATAGAACGCCACGCTGTTGGGCACCGGCCGAACGCTCTTCCTTCCGGTGTACAGATACACCAGCGTGTCATCGGATGCCAGCACCACGGCGGAAGGCGGCAGAGTGGCACGCAT
>DATIRX010000127.1:0-3808 GCA_035469225.1 Bryobacteraceae bacterium | reverse complement strand
CGAAGTAGATGAGGCTTCTCCTATCGGCCGACCACCGTGCGCCGTAGTGATCAACGTCGTCGTGGGTAATCGCGGGCCCAGCCCAGATCTGCCGCCTGCGGTTTACAGGCGCCACAAACGCCAACCACTTGCCGTCCGACGAGATCGCGGGCGATTCTTCGGAATAGAGCATGTCCGTCAGCCGCTTCACTTGCACCAACTGCTTCGGAATGCGGTTGACCCGCGCAGTGTGAATCACGTATCCCGCCAGCCCCGAAGATAGTCCCACGGCAACGGCCAGCGCCCAGGGAACGCGCGACCGCTGTGATGTTTCGGCCCGGTTCATGTGAACTCCAATTATCGCCGGATTCTGATACACTGCCCTCACCATGCGCCTGTTCAAACACGTCCTCTGTATGCTGGTCGCCCTCGTCGCCGCGTCAGCTCAGACCAAGCAAGCCAAGCAAGCCAAGACCGACTGGAACACTCCCTTCCCCGCCCACAAGGTGATCGGCAATGTCTACTACGTCGGATCCTCCGAGCTCGCCAGCTTCCTCATCACCACTCCCCAGGGCCACATCCTGATCAATAGCGATTTCGAAGCCACAATTCCGGTGATCCGAGCCTCGGTCGAGAAGCTGGGATTCAAGTTCACCGATATCAAGATCATCCTCGGCAGCCATGCTCATGGCGATCACATGGAAGGCGACGCCCTGGCCAAGGAACTTAGTGGAGCTCGCGTGATGGCCATGGAGCAGGATGTTCCCTGGCTCCGTAAGATGACGCCCGGAGGCAAGCCTCATCCTATCGACCAGGTTTTGAAAGATGGAGCACAAGTCACGCTCGGCGGTACCACTCTCACCGCCCATCTCACCGCCGGCCACACTCCTGGCTGCACCACCTGGACGACCAAGGCGGAAGAGAACGGGAAGTCCTACAACGTCCTGATCGTGTGCAGCGTCGGCTTCAATCCCGGTTACGTGCTGGTCAACAACAAGGACTACCCATCCATCGCCGACGACTACGTCCGCAGCTTCAAACTCTTGCGGACTCTTCCCGTGGACGTCTTCCTGGGCGCCCACGGATCGTTCTACGGCCTGCAGGCCAAATACGCCAGACTCCAGCAGGGGGGCGCGAATCCCTTCATCGATCCCGCCGGCTTCAAGGCCTATGTGGACGATAAAGAAAAAGCCTTCAACGCCGAGCTCGCCGCGCAAAAAGCCAAACAATAAAACCTGGAAACTTCTCCCGGTGAACCTCAGCGCCTAAGAAGCCGGAGGCGTCTTGTGGCGAATCAGGCTGTGGCACAACGGGGATATGGACGCGGGAAGACTCCCGTCATCGACGGCCACCACCACGTGGAGGTACTGCTCCGTGTTTTCCAGAAGCTCCACCTCGACGTTGTACTGCTTGGATTCGAATTCGACCTGATACGCCTGCAGGCCGCCGCGTAACTCGGAAACCAGCTGGCTCCAGGACATGGCCGACCAGCGCTGCACTTCGGAATCAAGAACCTTCCGCCACTCCTCACGCAGGCTCATGCTCTCCTCTGTTTGAGCGTACCGCGCTGTGACCGTAGGCGCGTCCCAATCCCGGCTTACGTTTGAGTCAAGGAGTCCGAGGGCTCTCTCGTTGGAGGCCTGGACCCACCGAAAGCGCACAGCGGGTTTCAGCGTTGTGCGCGATTAGAGCTAGGAAGCATCCTAGGAAAGGCTGCGGAGGGTGTGCGCGCAACGAATCCCTGGCTTGTCTGGGACAAAGATAAGATCGAGGCGCCTCTAATATTACGTGTCCTGTTACAATCCGAACTTATGAGTACCCCGTCGGTCTACCCGCCCAGCGACGACTTCGTCCGCAAAGCCCATGTTCAGGGCATGGACGGCTACCTCGATCTTTACCGCCGCGCCGAGCAGGACCCCGATGCGTTCTGGAGTGAGATCGCCTCCCGCGAGATCCACTGGTTCGAGAAGTGGTCCAAGGTGCTCGATTGGAACCCGCCCTTCGCGCGCTGGTTCGCCGATGCGAAACTCAACGTCTCCTACAACTGCCTGGACCGTCACCTGACCACGTCGCGCAAAAACAAAGTCGCGATTCTGTGGGAAGGGGAACCTGGCGAGCAGCGTTTTCTCACCTACCAGGAGCTGCATCGCCTGGTAGTCCGTTTCGCCAGCGTCCTGCAATCGCGGGGCTACCAAGCCGGCGACCGCGCCATCATCTACATGCCGATGATTCCCGAGCTGCCCATCGCCATGCTGGCCTGCACTCGTCTCGGCATTATCCATAGCGTCGTCTTCGGCGGATTCTCGGCGGAGGCGCTCAAGGCCCGCATCCAGGACCTGGGCGCGACCCTGGTCATCACCGCCGACGGCGGGTTTCGCCGCGGGAAAGAGATCAAGCTCAAGCCCGCTGTGGACGAAGCTCTCGAAGAATGTCCCGCCGTGCGCGACTGCATCGTCTATCGCCGGACGGCGTCCGATACGCCGATGAAAAGCGGCCGTGATTCCTGGTGGCACGAGCTGGACCAGCACGCCACCGAAGATTGTCCCGCCGTTCCGCTCGATAGCGAGCATCCCCTGTTTGTCCTCTACACCTCCGGCACCACCGGCAAGCCCAAAGGGATTCTGCACACCACCGGCGGCTACCTCACGCACGTCACCGCCACCATGAAGTGGGTTTTCGACCTCAAGGAGGAAGACACCTACTGGTGCTCGGCTGATATCGGCTGGGTCACCGGGCACAGCTACATCGTCTACGGTCCGCTCGCCGCCGGCGCAACCAGCGTGATGTACGAAGGCGCTCCCGATTTTCCGCAGTTCGATCGCTGGTGGCGCCTTATCGAGAAATACCGCATCAGTATTCTCTACACTTCGCCCACGGCCATACGCGCGCTGATCCGGCAGGGCGACCACTGGCCCAACGCGCACGATCTTTCCAGCCTGCGTCTGCTCGGATCGGTGGGCGAGCCCATCAATCCCGCTGCCTGGGAATGGTACAACCGTGTGATCGGCAAAGGCCGTTGTCCCATCGTCGATACCTGGTGGCAGACCGAAACCGGAGGCATCCTGATCGCGCCCATGCCCGGAGCGGTTCCCGCGAAGCCCGGATCGGGCACCCTGCCCATGCCCGGCGTGATCCCGGATATCGTGGATTTGCGGGGCTTCGAAGTCGGTACCGACCAGGAAGGATTCCTGATTCTTCGCCGCCCTTGGCCTGGCATGATCCGCGGCATTTGGGGCGATCCCGAACGCTACAAGGAGCAATACTGGAGCCGCGTTCCGGGCGCCTATTTCACCGGCGACGCTGCCCGCCGCGACGCCGACGGCTACTACTGGGTCCTCGGCCGCGTCGATGACGTGATGAACGTCAGCGGCCATCGCCTCAGCACCATGGAAGTGGAGTCGGCACTGGTGAAACATCCCGCAGTCGCGGAAGCTGCCGTCGTCGGCAAGCCGCACGAGATCACCGGCCAGGCCGTGTGCTGCTTCGTCACTCTGAAGAAAGGCGACTATAGCCACGAGCAATTAGGCAAGGACCTGCGCCAGTGGGTGGCGCACGAAATCGGCGCATTCGCCCGGCCGGAAGAGATTCGCTTCACCGATGCCCTTCCCAAAACCCGCAGCGGCAAAATCATGCGCCGCCTGCTCCGCGAAATTGTTACCAACAATACCGTCGCCGGCGACGTCACCACTCTCGAAGACATGAACGTCATCACCAAGCTCGCAGCCCAGCAAGATGAAGACTGATGCACCGCACCGTCATCATCGGCGGTGGATTCGGCGGGCTCTACGCGGCGCGCGCCCTCAAGCACGAAAACGTCGCGGTAACCTTG
>DATIRX010000126.1:0-16459 GCA_035469225.1 Bryobacteraceae bacterium | reverse complement strand
TGCTGCACGATGATCTCAGCGCGCGGGTTGATCCGTTTGATGCGGCGCATGAAGCTGATCGCCTCGCGGGCGTCGCGGTCGGGTTCATTGGGGTTCCCGATCACGAAAGAGAATTCCGGTATGATCCCGAACTTCCGGATGCGCCCGGCGATTTCCAGGATCTGAGCGGAGGTGAGCTGTTTATCCATCTCGCGCAGCAGCCGATCGGAGCCCGATTCCGCGCCCAGGAAGATCATCTCGCAGCCCGCGCGGCGCAGCGCATGGAGGGTCTCATCGGAGTACCGCAACAGTGCGTCGATGCGCCCCTCGCACCACCACTTGAGCTTCAACGGCGTGATCCGGGCGGCCAGATCCGCAGCGTCTGCCTCGCGAAGAAAGAAATTGTTGTCGTAGAACTGCACGGCGTCGATTGCGAATTCGCGCTGCAGGTGCGTCAGAATCGCCGCCGTGCGCTCGGGTGCTTCCGATTTCTGCCTCCCATGCGCCACCTTGGTCACGCCGCAAATCTTGCAGCGGTGTGGGCCGCCGAAACTGGCATGATGCACCGCGGTACGCGCGCCCAGGAAAGTCCGCGCGATGTACTTGGCCGGCTCACGCAAACGGTGGTACGGCATCCACGGGAAATCGCCGGGAGAGCGGATGGCCCGGTCCGCCGTGTGGACATGCAGGCCGAACGGATCCTTATATGAGATTCCCGCGATGCCGCGAAAATCACGCCCCGCCCGCATCGCCGCCAGCAGTTCCGGCAGCGTCTCCTCGCCCTGGCTGCGCACCAGCACATCGACATACGAGCAGTTCAGCGCGGCATCCGGATACAACGACGGAAAATATCCGCCCCAGACGATGGGGACCTTCGGATAGCGCGCGCGGAATTCTTTCGACAGGGCGATGGCCTGCACCATCTGCGGGCCGGGCATCACCGACACGCCCAGTATTTCCGGCGGCTTCTCCCGCGCGATCCGGTCGATGGTGTCCATCGGACGAGGATCGATATTCCCATCGACGATCTCGTACTCTTCTTTGCCCTCGAGAACCGCGCCCAAGGCGAGTACCGACAGCGGAAAGCGCCGGTTCTTGGGCCGTGTACTGCGAGGATGCAGCAGGACAATCATGGTGTTTGAAACGTGCCTTCCAGGATCCAGAACCGCGAGGGCGGCCGCCGGCCCGCGAGCCGCGCTTTCCATGGACGCAGCATCCAGCCGAATCCGTACCACGGCCGGTGGATGCGCCAGGTCAGTTGCAGATCGCGCGCCAGTTCACTCAACATCGGTTCATCCAGGAACTCGATGCTGCGCAGAGCCTCGGAGCGGAATCCATGCTGCTGCTCGAAGAAGGTCTGGCGCTCGGCGCGCATCTGTTCGCCATGCTGGCTGAGTTTGTAAACCGGCGAATCGAGAATGACCACGCGGCCTTCGGGCCGCAGGCATCGCCGGGCTTCGGCCAGCGTGCGAGCGTAGTCGGCGGAGTAGTGGAAAGATGCGTTGAACACTACCAGGTCAAAGCCCGCCCCGCGAAACGGAAGCCGGTCGAAATCTGCTTCGACTACGGGGAAGGAAACCGGATAGTGCCGCGCGGCGCGCAACCCGTCACGCTGATCGGAAAATATATCGACTGCCACGGGTTGGTGGCGCAGTTCCGCCAGCCGATAGGACAGCCAGCAGTTGCCTGCGCCCAGATCCAGAACCTTGGCCCGCTGGCGGGGAAGCAGACGCTGGACGAAATACTGGAAGGTGCGCGCGCGGATCCGCCACTGATCCGCGTTTTTGCCGCTGACGTCCGCAAAAGGCAGCGCCCGGTAGTACGCGCTTTGGTCTGAACCGCGTCCCTCGGCCGAGCGAATGCGGCCATAGTCATCGAGGAACTGGCGGCGCGCGCCGGCTAACATTCCGGCCTCCGCGTGAAAACCAGCAGCTGATGATCGCCCCGCCCGATGGAAACCCGGCGCTGGTAGTCGAAATGCGGCGCGAACGCCCGCGCGATCGACCGCGTACTGCGATAGTAAACATCGATGCCGCGCCAGCGGGCATGACCCTGCCAGCGTTGCAGAAGGTGTCGCCAGTCACTGCGCCAACAGAATCGGCCCATGACGCACAGTGCCAGCTTTCCTCGTGGACGAACCAGCCGCGCCAAAGCCGGGTTGAGCCCTGGCAGATTCGCGACGCAGTTCAGAGCACCAAAGTTGGAGAGGACACCATCGAAGGCGTCTTCCAGCGAACTCAGCTCTTCGATCATGCCCGTTCTCGCAGGTACGCCGCGACCCCTGGCGATCTCCACCATCTCCGCTGCGGAGTCAATACCGAGCACCTCCACGCCCCGGGACATCAGATGAACGGCGTCGTCGCCGATCCCGCAGCCTAGATCCAGTACGCGCTCTCCGGGGTGAAAGATACCGTCGATCTCCCGCCATACCTGCTCGCGCTGTGCGCGCCCGCGCGAAGTCTCCGACCAAAGCCCGGCGTACTGCGGTGCGATCTGCTGGAAGGGCGAGGTCACGCTTCGATCTCCGCCGCCGTGGCGTGCAATCCGTTCCGCGCGGCCGCAATGCGCGCGCCATCGGGATCCGCCTCCATCGAATTCCGCAGCAGCTGGTCGGCGAACTGAAAATAGCGCCTGCTATGGCGGCCGCGAATGTGCCAATCGCGATCGGTGGATTTCGACCATTCGCCGATGGACACCAGTTTGTCGCGGACGTCGTTGTAATAGCCGGTTCCTTTGATGGGATACGACACCGTGGTCAGGAACACATCCGGCCTGCACTTTTTCACATGCTCGACCGTCGCTTCGATATCCTCGATTTGCTCGCCCTCATAGCCCCACATCAGGAACATGCCTGCCTGGATGCCGCGCGTACGAGCCAATCCCACGGCTTCCTGAACCTGTTCCACGCGGACCCCGCGCTGCATCGCGTCCAGCACGCGCTGTGATCCGCTCTCCGATCCGATCCAGACGCGGAAACATCCCATTTCCGCCAGTGTGTCGACCATCCGCGGATTCAGCCGGTCCGCGCGCGTAATGCACTCGAATGGAGTCCGGATGCCCCGATGCTTCAGTTCACGCGCGTACTGCAGCGTCCACCCGTGATGGATGGTGAACACGTCGTCCGCATACCACAGCATTTCCGGGCCGTAGTGCTGCAAGATCCATTCAACCTCGTCCGCAACCGCCGAGGGAGATCGCCTGCGATGCGTCTGGCCGTACGTCGAATGGCTGCACCAGCGGCACGAATACGGGCAGCCGCGCGCGGTGATCAGCGAAACCGAACCCATGCCGTGCCGCTCCCGCCACGCGGCCAGGTAGCGTGGAATGTCGATGCGCTCGCGATCCGGCCACGGCAGCGCATCCAGGTCGCGGACCTGTGGAGCCGCGGGCGTGCGCACCACCATGCCCGTAGAATCGTCGCGGTAGACTACGCCCTCGGGCGCGGGATGTCCCGCCAGCAGCCGCTCTAGTACCAGCTCGCCCTCGCCGGGCACAACGTAATCGGCGCCGGAGGCGAGATATTCTTCCGCATAGTTGGCCGGCTCCGGTCCGCCGGCCACCACTTTCCAGCCTGCCGCGCGAGCCCGCTCGATGATCGCCAGCGCGTTGCCGCGCGTCAGCAAGTTCGCGTACACACCCAGCATTGCGGGCGGGCCGGCGTCCAGAATGCGGAACAGTTCTTCACGCGAGCCCCAGGTGGAATCGTACACGTCCACTTCGAACCCGCGAGTTCTCAGGTAGGCCGAAATATAGAGAATCCCGAGAGGCGGATACGGCCGTAGAATTTGCTGTTCCTTCGGGTCCTCGGCCAGAAAGAAGCCATGCGTCAGCAGCAGGCGCATCGGAGCTGCTCCACTTTCTCCCAGGCTTCAGCGGCGGGTCCCCCGCGTACTTCGGCGTGCAAAGCATCCGCCAGCGCGCGATAGAACTCGGTGGGAAACGCGCCTTCGTACATCATGGCCAGATCCCCGCTATCGCGCCAATTCGCCTGCGCGCCGATGTGCTCCTGCACGATCTGATGAAAGCGCGTGTTCGGCATGGGATAGGATACGGACACGCCGATGTCGTCGGGGCGAACGTCGCGCACCATGCGGACGGTGCGTTCGATATCGTCCCAGTCCTCGCCCAGGTAGCCGAACTGAAGGAACAGGCATGCGCGAATCCCGTGGCGCCGCAAATTCTCGCGGGCTTCCGCGATCTGGTCCACGCGGATGCCCTTTTCCATGGCGTCCAGAATTCGCTGCGATCCGGACTCGGCGCCCATCCATATTTCGATACAGCCCGCGCGCGCGAGAGCCCCTACGGTTTCGCGCGTCATCAGGTCGCAGCGCGACTGCATCCGAAAAGGAGTGCGCACGCCGCGGCGCTCCACGCAGCCCGCAAATTCACGCGTCCATTTGCCGGAAAGCCCAAAAATGTCGTCTGCGAACCATAGCTGATCCGGCGCGAACAGATCCCGCACGCACTCCATCTCGGCAGCCACGCGATCCGGGGAATACTGGCGATATGCATCGCCGTGCACCGGTTTGGCGCACCAGTTGCAGCGATACGGGCAGCCGCGGCTCGCCGCGAGATTCAGCGAAAAGTATCCATGTGCGTCCATCCAGGCCCGGCGGTAAGCCTCGATATCCAGCAAGTCCCAGGCGGGCATGGGAAGCGCATCCAGATCCACGATGGCGCGCGCGGGATCGTACTCGATCTGCGCCGGCTTCGGTTGCCAATCGCGGCAGAGTTCTGAGAGCGTCCCTTCCAGTTCGCCCAGGATCACGCGATTGAATCCCGCCGCCAGATACGCCTGCGGATGATTGGTCGAATCTGAACTGTTCACGATCGCCGGAATGCCCCGCACCCGCGCCGCGGCGGCGATCTCAAACGCCAGCTCGCGATTCTCCAACAGGCACATTTTCGTCAGGAAGTTGAAATTGTCCTCGCAGACCGCGATTAAGTCCGGCTGGTACGTGTCCACGCTGGAGATAAAGTCCCGGTCGAAGGTGCAGTCGAAGAACACCACCCGGTGGCCGTCCCTGCGCAGCAGCGCCGCCGCGATCAGCGTCTGCAGCGGCGGATATGGCTGCATCTTGCGAACCTGCTTGCGGTCCGAATAGAGGTGATTTGCGTGGGTAAGGAGAATCAGCAAGCGGTCACCTCGGCGGAAAGCTGTTTGGCATCCACCTTCGGTTTAGGTGGAGGAAACCATCGGTTGACGTTGTTTTTCAGCCACAGTTCGATGGGGAATGCGAAGAAATCGTGATCGATCCGCCACCGGGCCGGCGCACTGATCCAGTCATGCAGGCGCCGCGCGAAGGCCCGTTTGGGCTGGCGGCCGATCGGAATGCGGTTGAATGCCAGGCGCAAGTATTCGCGCATGGTCTGCAGACGCCGGTGGTCGCGCCCTTTAAGCCACGGCAGCACGGTGTAACGGGGGAAGAAGTCCGCCCACTCCTCAAGCTTCTTCGGAACATCGATTCCCAGTTCGAAGGCATGCTCCATCACCGGCGCCCCGGGATAGGGCGTGAAAATGTTGGTCCAGAACTCCGCGCCCGGATAGTTCCGGCAAATATCCATCACCAGCTTCAGCGACTCGCGCTGCTCCGCGCGGCCCTCCCCGGGATACGCGAAAATCATGTTGAACGACGGACGCACGCCCGCGCGCGTCAAAACGTCGGCCGCCTGGTGGATCATCTCCACCTTCTGGAACGTCTTGTTCATCAGCCGCATTACTTTGGGCGATCCCGTGTCGGCGCCCTGCGCGACTTGCGTAAGACCCGCGCGCCGCATCAGCTTCCACTCGTCGACGCTCAACCGCGTCACAAGATTGGTCGACGCCTGAATGCTCCATTCGAACTGGACGCCCCGTTCGCAAATGCCTTCGGCGATCGAAAGCGCCCGATTGCGGTCCACCAGAAAGTTGTCGTCAACCACCCAGATCAATTGCAGGCCGTAACGCTGTGCCAGATCGCACATCTCCTCGCTCGCCTGCTCGGGATCGAGCGCGTTCCACTGCCGGCCGTAGACCGCATTGTTGGTGCAGTAGCCGCAGTTGTAGGGACACGCCAAGCTGCTGGTGTACATCGCCCAGCGCCGCCCGCACACGCGCTCGTAGGCGTCGAAATCAGCCAGCTGGTACGCCTTGGGGGGCAGTTCGCGAATGGGACGAAGCTCCCGCCGCGCGTTGAATACGATCCGGCCGTCTTCTTTGTAACCCACACCCGGAATACCCTTGGGAAGCTCCCCCGCCTCAATGTGCCGGACCACTTCGAGGAGCGCATCTTCACCCTGTCCAACCACGACAATGTCGACAAATTCCGAGGCCAGCGTCTGATCGGGCAACAACGAGGGATGCCAGCCGCCCAGCACGACGGGCTTGTGCGGGTACCTCCGCTTGGCTTCGCGTGCAATTTCGACCGTCTCGCGGATCATAGGCCCGGTCACCAGGGAAACCGCCAGGCACAAAGCATCGGAGAGCTCTTCCAGGACCCGTGCGCGAAAATTCGGCGTGATGGTGGAATCGATCAGCTTTACCTGGTAACCGGCGCGAAGCAGCGGCGTTGCCACAGCCAGGATCCCAAGAGGAGCCGTGGCTTCCGTGCTGGCGAATGCGGGGAAAAAGAAGACGACTTTTTTCGACGGCATGGCGAGGCGCTAGATTCGAAGTAATCCACTTATTGGGACTACCCCGATTGCCCGGAGGGAACAGCCGCCGGCCGCGCCAGAATTCGCCGCATCTTCTCCTGGAACTGCGCCGCGGCGAATTGCTCCGACCAGGCCCGCAATTCCTGCGGTCGAATGCGAGCCTCCAGGGCGTCGAAGGCCGCCAGGGCCCGCTCGAGAGCGGCTTCCGACGCCTCCTGGTAAAGCACGCCGCCCGATTCCGGCACTGTTTCCAAAGCCCCGCCACGTCCCAGCGCAATCACCGGTTTGCCGCTGGCCAGAGCCTCCACCGTGGAAATTCCGAAATCTTCTTCGCCCGGCAAAATGAACGCCCGGCACCCGGCGTATAGCTCCCGCAGCTCCGGGTCCGATACGCGCCCGCAGAATTCCACGGCAGGACCCGACAGCCGCTTCAGCCGCTGGTACTCCGGCCCATCGCCGGCGATGCGCAGGCGCCTGCCGTTCTTGGCAAAGGCGCGCACGGCGTAATCCAGCTGTTTGTAGGCGACCAATTCGCTCACTACCAGAAAATAGTCCTCCGCCGGACGATGGAAGAACGTCTCCACCGCCACCGGCGGGTGAATGACCTCGGCCTGGCGCCGGTAGGTTTTCCAGATCCTGCGGCGCACATTTTCGCTGTTGGCGATGAAATCGTCCACCCGGGCAGCGGAGGCGAAATCCCACACGCGCAGGTTCCGCGCGATAGGCCGCATGAGTGCTCGTTTCCAGGCGCCCGTGGTCCATTCGTTGAGATACGCCGGATACAGTTCCCACAGGTAGCGCATGGGGGTGTGGCAGTAGCAGACATGCCTGGCAGTCGAGGGCGCCAGCACCCCCTTGGCTGGTCCGGATTCGCTGCTGAGGATCAGATCGTAGCCGCGCAGATCGAAACTTTCGAGCGCGGACGGCATGAAGGGCAGCAGCGAACGATAGAACCGCCGCAGCGGATTCAGGTAGGACGCCGTGACCCGGCGCGACCGGATGGTTTCCGAAACGCGCGCCGGATCGTAAAACAGAGTGAAAACGTCGGCCTCCGGCAGCATGCGGCAAAGCGCCTCCACCACCTTTTCGCCGCCGCGCATACCCAGCAGCCAGTAGTGAACGATTGCGGTACGCATCGCGAGACTCTTGAAGAATAGCCGAAAATCGTCAATTTCGTTCCCGCGTTCCTTTCACCGGGGTCCCACTATCGAGTGCTACATCCGTTGGGATATCCGCTTGTGGTGGAATCGAATGCCGCCGGGCCGTTACGGCTGGCAGCGGAATCCTGGGGTACGCGCCCACGCCTGTTTGACGCGCCGCCGCTCCGTCTGACGATCCACGTACAGAAGGGCGGCTTGCCCGCCTCCGAGCCAGCCTATCAGGCCTGCGCGGGCGGATTTTCGCTGCTTTGCGATCCCCTTACGCGGGCCGAGTTCTCCATTCGCGATCATGCTGCCTGCCTGCACAGCAGCGGCGCCGTGCTCGATCGGCCAGAGTGGTTTCGCCACCAGCTTCTGGAGTGCCTGGTGCTCACCGCGCTCGACACGGTGTACTTCGTTGGCTTGCACGCGGCCTGCGTGGTTCCTCCGGGGCATGGGAAGCCCGGCGTGCTGCTGTGCGGCGTATCGGGTAGCGGCAAGAGTACCTTGGCGTACGCCTGCGCGCGCTCCGGCTGGACTTTTGTATCCGACGATTCTCACCTGGCTCCAGGAGCGGACAATATCGTTACCGGAAGCTCGCATTGCATCCGTCTCCGCGAGCCCGCCCGCGCGCTGTTTCCGGAGATTCGCACCCGGTCTTCGGTCCTTGCGCCCAACGGGAAGCAGTGCATCGAAGTTGAACCGGCCGGTGCAGTCGCCGTTGCGGATTTTGCTTCCGCGCGACAGTGCATATTTCTCTCCCGACGGGCCGGCCGCGCAGCCCTGCGGCGATATCCGGAAGAAGATGCTGTCGAATACTTCCTGCGCTATAACACGCGCTACGATCGATCGAGCGCGGAACGTCGTCTGAGGGAATTTGTGCGCGGAGGAACCTGGCTGCTGGAATACGAGCGCCTGGAAGATGCCATCGAACTCCTGGGCAGGCTGCCATGAAGCCGCTGCCTGCGCCGGTGAGGGCGCTCCTCCAGTTATTTTCCGGCGAGGCGCCCGACCCGCCTCTTGGCGAGAACCAGCAACGCCAGCTGCTGGAGCTTGCGGATCGGACTCACTGCACGCTGTATTTAGCAGGTCATGCGACGCCCGAAAGGCTGGCGAGAAATGCCGGCAGGCACCGCCGGCTCCGGCTGGCGTACGACGAAGCCGCTACCGCGCTATCCAAAAACGGGATCGAGTTCCTGCTCCTGAAGGGATTCACTCACGCAGTGGATTCCGGCCTCGACCCGGCGCGCCGCTATCAGAGTGATCTCGATATGCTGTGCCTGCCCGAGGATACTGCGCGCGCACGAGCCGCCTTGCAGCAAATCGGGTATGCCGACCATGGTCGCGCCGCGTTATCCGATCATCACGCGCGTCCGCTGGTCAAGCCCTTCCGCTGGCAATGGCGCGGGGATTATTTCGACCCCGACATGCCCATCTCGATTGAGCTGCATCACACGCTTTGGAACAGTGCCCGGGACCGCATCGGGATCCCGCCTGTTCACCAGTTTTGGAGCCGGCGCACACTCCTGGCAGCCGAGGGAAGGATGATTCCTGCCCTCGCCGAAGCCGATCGGATGGCCTTCGGCGCGCTGCACGTATTGCGGCACATCCTGCGGAATGATGCCAGTCCCGCGCATGTATTCGAGCTGGCCCAAACGCTAAACCTGCACGCCGATCATCGGAAGTTTTGGCAAGAGTGGACGCGAATCCACGACCCTCAGTGCCGTGCGCTTCAGGCCGTCGCCTTTCAATTCGCCAGATGCTGGTTCAGGTGTTCGCTATCGCCGGCAGCGGAGCAGGAGTGGCAGGCTTTATCGCCATCGGTTCACGCCTGGTTTCGAGAGTGGGCGTTTTCTCCCCTGGTGAACCTGGTCCAGCCGAATAAAGATGTTCTCTGGCTTCATATGGCTTTGCTGCCGCGCCGCAGGGACCGGTTCGCCGTGGCCTTTGGCAAGCTGATCCCGATGCGTCTGCCGCGGTCGGCGGACCGCATCCGCTATCACGCCGTAGCGCTGGCGCGAGTTTTGACGGCCGGTTCCCGCCGCCGCGCCACCGCGCCCTCGACCGCGTCGCACACCTCGGATTGAAACCGGGCCAGCGCATAACAGCGCTGCCAGCGTTCATAACCGCGCTCGGCGATCGCGTTGAGCCGTAGGGGATCGCCAACCGCGTCCAGTATCGCTTCGGCCAGGGCTTCGGGCGTGTGCGGATGCACCAGCAATCCCGTGGTTTCGTGGGTGATCAATTCCGGGATTCCGCCGCCGTCGAAAGCCACCACCGGCACGCCCGCGGCGTACGCTTCCGGTATGACGCGCGGATTTGCGTCCACCGCGTCCGAGGGCACCACCAGCAAATCCACGGATTTGAGAAATTCACCAACATCGTCGGTCCAGCCTGTGAACGTTACCGCATCCCCGGCGGCCGTGCGTACCGCATCCAGGTACTCCTGGCCGGTGAACATCAGAGCCCCGCCGATCTGGAATTTCAGCCCCGGATTGCGGCGGACAGCGATATGCGCCGCGCGGGCAAAGGCCAGTTGTCCTTTTTCCGGAGCAATTCGTCCCAGCACGGCGATGCGTGTATGATGCTGCCTTGCAACCGGACGCATGCCGAAACCCGCGACACCGTTGTAAATCACCCGGACGCCCGCATGGGGCACGAGTGGTTCCAGCCATCGCGCGACGAAGCGTGACGAGGCCAATAGGGTCACCTCCGGAGCGCCCAGCGCGAGCCCCATCAAACGCGCCGCAAGCCGCTGTGTAACGATGCTGTGGGCGTGGAAAATCACCGGTCGTCCGCGACGGCCCCACACGGCGGCTGGAACCATGCGGGGGCCATTCACATACAGAACATCGATGTTCTCGCGCTCGATCACGCGACCGATTGCGGCAGCTTGACGCGGAAGCTGGGTTCCAAAACGCCCCAGATCCGACAGGCTCTTTCTAACCGGCGTGAACGGTCCGCACACCAGCCGCGTGACGCTCCGGCAGATCGGCGCCAGCCGATCGACCATCGGACCGGCAGGCGCGGCCGCATGCAGTTCCCAGCCGCGCCCGGCAAATCCGGCGGCTGCTTCCATCAGCCCGCGCTGCGCCCCACCGGGCTCACTGAACTGGTCAAACAGCAGAATCCGCATTCGCGTCCTTGGTGGCCTGCGCCAGCACCCAGAAGTACACGGGCAGTACTCGCCAGTAGGTCAGAATGTCGCCCGTTAACATCTGGACCATTTCACCGATCCAAAAACAGAACAGCCATTTCCCGTAAAACGAGCCTTTTTGCATCGCCCGCCGGCAGGTGATCAAGATGGCAGCATTGAGGGCGACCAACGCGGCCAGTCCCAGCAATCCGGTTTCTACCAGGAGCGAGAGATACATGTTGTCGGCGATCACCGGCTTGCCCAGGTATTCGGTGTAGGGCAGGGTCTTGTATCCGATGCCCGCCAGCGTCTGCCACGGGTGTTGGCCGATGAATCCGGCGATGGCGCCCCAGCTTTCCAGGCGGCCCGAGAGCACTCGGTCCGGCGCGATCAGCAGCCGGTCCAGCGTGAATCCGACCCGCGCCCAGTAGGCGCCCGCGACCTCGGGAAGCGCCAGCGCGAATACTCCTGCGGCCATGGGAATCAGGAGGGCGAATACGAGCAACGCGCGGCGCCCCCGCCATCGGCGGCGTTCCAAGATCGCCAATACCATCACGGCGAGCAAGGCACACACCACCGACGCTCGAGAAAAGGAAAGCAGCAGCGCGGCGGAAAACACCACCAGGCCGCAGCGCAGGGCCACGGGCGAAACGCTTCGCAGCCGCTGGCGCTCGGCCAGGGCAACCACCGCCCCCACTAAGAAGAACGCGCTGAAATTCCCCAGCGTGCTGGCCTCGTAAAACAACCCTTGCGCGCGACGATACACGCCGGATTTCAGCCACACAAACTGCGGTTCGTAACCTGCGGGAGCCGGGAACTGGTAGACGAAGTCGACGCAGCCGAACGCCGCTGCCGCGAGCGCAATCCAGAACAGCGCCTTCGTCATCCCTCGGGCCGCGGACGCATCCATGGCATCCGGCCCGCCGGCGGACGTGAAGTAAATGTACACGCCAATCAGGAAGAGAGCTACGCGCGCAGCGGATGCTCCGGCCGTCGCAGCTCCTGAATAGAGGCCTGCGAAGCCCAGGCTCAGCAGCATCGCGAAGCTGAGCGCGGCCAACGCACTGTGTAGCGGTGTCCATCGGATGCGCCACCGGTCCAGGTTCGCCATGCCGGCCAGCACGCCGATGGCGGTCAACACCACCGAAGGATGCGGACCGGTGTCGCCGCCCGGCAAAGGCAGCGGTGGAAGCAGCAGCACCGCCGTCAGGAAGAGCGTCAGCCAGCGGTAGGGAACGGAGAACACGTACCACGCCAGAGGCAGCAGGCAGAGCGTCGCGGTCAGTGTGACCGCGCCTGATAAGGGCAGGAATACAATACCCGACGCCGCCACGGCGCCGATGCCGACAGCGGGAAGGGCGCGCTTCAGCCGGAATACTTCAGCGGTTGCCACTGCGTGCGACCTTGAATTCGGATCGCGCCGAGCGAATCCTTTGCTGTTCGAATCCGTAGCGCAAGCTGAGCCATGCCAGACTGAGCATCGCACTGATCAACAAAGCTGCGGCCGTAAACAAAGGCACATTGGGGAAACTTGGCTGCTGCGGAACAATGCCCGGATCGATGATCCGCAACTGTTCTGTGCGCAGTCCGCTGGATCCGGCCAGCTCGTTGGCCCGGCGCGACATCGCCTCAAAGGCGCTGTCGGCTGCGCGCAACTGGTCCGTGCTCTGGTCGGTACGCGCCCGCACTGCGGCGAGCGCGGCAGCCTTTTGAGCAAGATCCCGATTCACGGAGGCCATCTGCGCGGCCAGAGCGGTCTCGCGGGCCCGCGCTGCGGCAATATCCTGCTGCAGGCTTTCGCGGCGGTCGCTGGCCGCAAATCCTTTCGCCTGGGCGCTCGCGCGCGCGGTGAGTTCAGCGAGCGAAGTTCCGGCATTCGCAATTTGTTCGTTCAAGCGGCCCTTCAGATCGGAAAGATTGCGCACTTCCTCGGTCAGGAGGGATTCGTCGGCTCCTGCTGCCGCGGCATTGAGCTGCCCGTGCGCCTGCGCCAGCCTAGCGCCGGCTTCTTCCACCTGTTTTCGTACTTCCGTCAGAGCCTCGCGCTCACTCTGATTCTGGATCGAGCGGTTCAGCGCCACCGTCTCCTCGGCCAGAAACTGAACCAGGGCCTGGGCTTGCTTTGCATCCGGCAGAGTGGCCTTGATCTGAAGCACCCTGGTGTCCGGAAGTTTAAGGACGCGCAGAACCCGCTTCCGCAGCGTTTCCGTGGCCGCCGACCCCGGACCTTCTTCCAGATGGAACTTCTGGCGCGCTCGTTCGAACAACGAATCGCTGGCGGCAAACTGCTCGTAAGCCTTGAGGGATTCCAGATAGATCGCACTGACGGCTGTAGCGCCGCGCGCATCCGCGCCACTGGGAGGTTCAATCACCAGCGTCGCTGTGGCGGTGTATTGCTTCGGAAGCAGGAAGCCTGCCGCGGCCGTCAGGACCACCGCCGTGGCGATCGCGATCGCGGCAAACTTCGCGTTCCGGCGCAAATATGCAAGATATTCGATCGGGTCAAAATAATTTGCCATTGTCTGTCCCCAGTCCTGTATCCGCGAAGTCTCACTGTGTATGGGTTGGCTTGCCGCTGCAATTGTCTTCGCCATCCCCTTGGCGCTCGCGCCCAGGCTCTTCTTTTATTACGACGTCACACCCAAAGCGGCCACCCTGCTGGCCGCCGCAGCAGTGCTCCTGCTGTGGACTGCGTTGAAACCGAAAACCTCCCTCTCCTTTATGACTTCCGGGTTTGGGCGCTGGAACGCTGCTTTCACAGCCGCCTTCATCCTGCTCACCGTCGCTGCGGTGGCGAATTCGCCTTCTGTTTCCCTGGCGTGGAATGGATCGAACTGGCGGCGATGGGGAGCCGTCGAGCAGATCGCCACAGTTGTTTGCGCGCTCCTGGTGGCGGCGGTGGCCCGCTCCGTTCCCGCGCACCGATTCGTCATCCTGCGAGCCCTGTGCGGCGCGGGCGTCATCTCGGCGGTCTACGGGATCTTTCAGTATTTTGGCTTGGACCCGTTGCTTCCGGCAGCGACGTACCTTGCCGGCGAGGGACCCTACCAGATCGTGCGGCCGCCCGGCCCCCTGGGCCATAGCGACTATTTCGCCGTGTTTTTGCTGTGGCCCATCTTCGCCGGAACCGCCCTGTGGGCTGTGGACAACCGCGCCGGGCGCTGGCTGGGCCGAGCCGCGGTGCTGACGGGCGTCGTGGGGCTGGTATTGTCCGGCTCACGGGGGGCGTTTCTGGGCTTACTCGCGGGCTCGGCGATTCTGGTGTGGCTGCGGCGCCCTCGCATCCGGCTGGTGGCCGCCACCCTGGCGATTGCCGCCGCGATGGCCGCGGCATTCTACGTTTCGCCCGCAGGAGCCCGCCTGCGCGCCCGCGCCTTCTGGATCAGCGAGGATCCCGCCGGGGGAGCCCGTCTGCTCTTGTGGCGCGATAGCTTGCACATGTCTGCCGCCCGGCCCTGGACCGGATTCGGTCCCGACACTTTCGTGGCGGAGTTCCCGGAGTATCAGTCCGCCGAGCTGGCCCGCGCGTACCCCGATTTTTACCATGAATCGCCGCACAACATGTTTCTCGATGCCTTGACCGGACAAGGCCCGGCAGGCGTCCTTCTGCTGTCTGCCTGGATCGTCATGGGTGTAGCCGCGGGACTGAGAGCGCCGCCCGCATTGCTTCCTGTCGCGGGAGCGTTGCTCGCGAGCCTGGGCGCCGCGGTGGTCGCACAGCAGTTCGTAGTTTTTGTCATTCCCACTGCGTTTCTGTTCTATCTCGGCATCGGACTGCTCAGCGGACTGGCATCCAAAGATTCTGCAGCGATTCCGATTCCGATTCGAACCGCCGCGGCGGTCTGCGGTGTCGTGGCGGCCGTGTTTCTGACCGCCGCCGCGTATCGCCTGGTGGCCGCCGATCGGGCGCTTGCGCGCATTCGCAGCTCCCTCGACAGAGGAGATCGAGTGGGGGCTGCGGGTATTTGGGACGCCTGGAAGAGTCGGCGGGGTGCGGGCGTCACAGCGGATTTGTATTTTTCCCGGCGCTGGGCTGCGGCGGCTTCCACCGCTCAGGATCCCCTGGAGAAAGTGCGTCTTGGCGCCCTGACGGTCGAGGCCAGCCGCTTCGCCACCACGGTCGCAGAACAGCGCCAGAACGCCTGGTATAACTTCGCCATGCTGGCCGCGGCGATGAATGATCCGAAGACCGTCGAAGCGAGCCTCCGCTCCGCGATCCTGGCCGGACCCCGCTGGTTCAAGCCCCACTGGGCCCTGGCTCGCCTGCTGTATTCCGCGGGCCGCACGGAGGAGGCTCGCCGGGAGGCCGCCCTCGCGCTGGATCTCGATGGACACAAGGACGCGGAAGTGGTTGCAACCATGGCTGAAATTGTTCGTTCCCTGGACTCCCGCCGCTAGGTCTAATCGTGTGAGGATTCTTATGAACTCGTCCCGCCAGATCTCTCTTTTCCTCCTGATGGGCGCATGCGCCTTTGCGCAAGCGCCGGACACGCGTTTTATCTTCGAAAGCGGCCTTGCAGGATCGTTGCTGGCCGCTGATACGGCTCCCGCATCCATCACGGAAGCGCGCGGCATCGAAGGCTGGGGCGGGGCCACGACATTTTCCTCCGGATCCTGGCTGCAGATCAAGGGCACGAACCTCGCGGACGTCGACTTTCGTCAATGGATCTTCCCCGACGATTTCGTCGGCAACAACGCGCCCACCAAGCTGGGCGGGGTATCCGTTACCGTGAATGGCAAGCCCGCCTTCGTGAATTTCATCAGTCGAGGCCAGGTGAACGTTGCGGTTCCCGACGACACGCAAACCGGAAACGTTCCCGTGGTTGTGACCAACGCCAACGGGTCCAGCAACACGTTTTTCGCACAAAGAGTAGCCAGCGCTCCGGGGCTTTTGGCGCCGCCCAGCAGCTTCCCGTTCTCCTTCTTCGTCAACGGGAAACAGTATCTGGAAGCCACCATCGGCGCGGCCAATCTGTACGTGGGTGCTCCCAACTTCGTCTCCAACTTTCCGTATCCCTTCCGGCCCGCCAAGCCCGGCGAAACCATTTTCATTTACGGCATCGGCTTCGGAGATGTCGATCCGCCGCTCCCGGCCGGCGTGGTCGCAGGCGCGGACAAGCTCACGTCGCCGCTAACGATCTCCTTCGATCAGACCCTGGCTGAGGTCAGCTACGCCGGACATTACCCGACATTCATTGGTCTGTATTTCTTCGCGGTGAAAGTCCCCGAAGTGACGGACGGGGATCACCAGATCATCGTGAAGTTGAACGGCCAGCAACTGCAGCAAACGGTATATCTAACAACCGGACATTAGGCGTTCGGCCTACCAGGCGTCGCGGCCGCTGAGCACGCGTCCTGGCGTGCGGAGCAGAATGCGCAGGTACAGTCCCAGCCCGCACTTCCGCAGGTAGAACAGGTCCAGCCGGCGACGCTGCGCATAAGTCAGACGGTTGCGGCCCATCACCTGCCAGAGTCCGGTTAGTCCCGGGCGAACGGAGAGCACCTCGCCACAGTCGGCGCCGTAGTAGGTTTCCAGTTCCGTTGACGTCAACGGGCGAGGTCCCACCAGGGA
>DATIRX010000125.1:0-8567 GCA_035469225.1 Bryobacteraceae bacterium | reverse complement strand
GTAGAGATAAATCAGGAATCGAAGAACACGCCTCATGCTTGTTTCAAACGGCTCAGTCCCGTCTTCACTACTCGATTCAGGCTGGCGAGCTGTTCGGCCAGGTGTTCGTGCCCCGCCGCGGTGATGCGATAAGGCTGGCGGCGCTCATCTCGTGTTTTCACCGGACCGATCCAGCCGCGCTCTTCCAGCCGCGTGATGGCCCCGTACAGCGTCCCGGGACCCAGGCGGACGCCGGCGAACCGCTCGATGTCCTCCATCATCGCGTAGCCGTGTTTATCGCCCTCGGCCAGGCTGGCTAGTACCAGTAGAGTCGGGTCTGACATCGTTATTACGTTATACGTAGTATCGTACGACGTAATAATGATTCTGTCAACAGGAAACGGAGATACTGATTCACATGCAGGCCATATCGTTGTCGGAACTCGCTGCGAAGCTAAACTGCCGCCTGATAGGGGATGACGCCAAGTCCATCACCGGCGTCGCTGGAATGGAGCAAGCCGATGCCGGCCAGCTCACCTTCCTGGCCAACCCCAAGTACGCGCATAAAGTGAAAGACACCCGCGCCGGCGCGATCCTCCTGGCCGAGCCCGTCGCGGGCCTCGCGATCGCCCAATTGGTTTCGACGAATCCCTATCTCGATTTCGCGCGGGCTCTCGCTTTGTTCTATCAGCCGCCGCGTCCCAAGCCCGGCATCCACCCCTCGGCGTCCATCGCCGCCAGCGCCCGGATCGGGGATAACGCGTCCATCGGCGCCTTCGCCGCGGTCGGCGAGGATGTGGTCATAGGAAGAAACGCGGTTCTGCATCCCCATGTGGTGATCTATGACGGAGCCCGCATCGGCGACGATTTCCTGGCGCACTCCCACGCCGTGGTGCGCGAATTCTGCCAGATCGGCCATCGAGTCACCCTTCAAAATAGCGTTGTCGTCGGCGGCGATGGGTTCGGTTTCGCCAAGCGTTCGGATGGGACCCACGAAAAAATCGTGCAGAGCGGAGCCGCCATCGTCGAAGATGACGTTGAGATTCAGTCTCTGACCTCGGTCGATCGCGCGACGGTCGGCGAAACCCGTATCCGTCGCGGCGCCAAGATCGATAGCCTGGTGCAGATAGGCCACGCCTGCGTGGTCGGAGAAGACGACATCATCTGTGCGCAGACCGGCCTCGCCGGTTCCACCATCCTGGGAAAGAGTGTGCTGCTGGCCGGCCAGGTGGGCGTTTCCGGCCATCTCACGATTCACGACGGCGCTACGATTTACGCCCAGAGCGGCATCGGCGGCGATGTGGCGGCCGGCGCGGTGATGAGCGGATCGCCCGCCTTTGACGCCCGCGAGTGGCTTCGCGCCATCACCGCGTTCCAGAAATTGCCGGAATTACTGAAGAGGGTGCGACAATTGGAGAAACATTTGCCACATGACTGATCCACCCGATATTCCCGCACCGCTGCTGCTCGCTTACCGGAACGAGGAGTTCCTCGACGCGCCCGATGCCAGACCCTTGCGCATCCTGAGCGAATATCTCTATCCTCTCTCGCATTTTAGGAAAGAAAAAATCCACGATACGATCGTATTCTTCGGCTCCGCGCGGACCTTCGAGGCCAGTGCGTCCGGGCGTTACTATACCGAAGCCCAGCAGCTGGCCCATCGCCTCACCGACTGGTCCAACAGCCTGGACGAGCACAGCCGGCGCTTCGTAGTTTGCACCGGCGGCGGTCCCGGAATTATGGAAGCCGCCAATCGCGGCGCGGCCGAGGCCGGAGGGAAAAGCGTCGGACTGAATATCGGGCTTCCCATGGAGCAGCGACCCAATCCGTTCATCTCGCCAGATCTCAATTTCGAGTTCCACTACTTCTTCATGCGGAAGTTCTGGTTCGCTTACCTGGCCAAAGCCTTGATCGTTTTTCCCGGCGGCTTCGGTACCCTCGATGAGCTGACCGAGATTCTCACGCTCACCCAGACCCAGAAATTGGTCAAGAAGATGGTCGTGGTGCTGTACGGAACAACGTTCTGGAAGGAGATCGTAAATTTCGATGCGCTGGTCCGCTACGGGATGATCGACGAACGGGATCTGAACCTGTTTCAGTTCGCCGACGACGTGGATTCCGCATTCCAAATCCTGAAGGACGGGCTGACGAAATATTATCTGGAGCCCGACCAGGAGAATCCGTCCATCGCCAAGTCCCGAATCTGACGTCGTAATTTAAGAAATCGTGATCTAGACCATGGTTCGAGCGCGCCTCGATATCCTTTTTCGCTGGTTGGGCAGTGCGGGGATCGCGTTCCTTGTGCTGTTGGCGGCCTACGCCGTAACCGGCTGGATCGCTCCCCGCAGCGGCTTTCGCCTGGTGCTGGAAATCGCCGCCATCGCCGCCGGGATCTGGCTCGCCATCCGCCTGCTCCGCCTGGTGGCCCGGCAAGCCGTTTGGCGCGTGCGCAACCGGCTTCTGGTGACTTATTTGTTCATTGCCGGTGTGCCGCTTGCCCTGATCATCGGCTTGGCTGCTCTGAGCGGCTATATGTTGGTGTACCAGCTAGCCGCGTACCTGGTGACCACCGAGCTCGACCGCCGCATTGACGGTCTTACCCTCGTCTCTGGCGCCGCGCTTCCTGTGCCTGCCGGGGGTTTCCCGGCGCGAGGAGTGCTGCAGCGTCAAGGTAGTCTATATCTCTTTTCGACCGTGAAGACGCCTCAGGGCGATGTGATCGTAACTGTTCCGTTGACTCGCGAATACCTCGCGGGGTTGGTGCCCGGTCTGGGTCCGGTAGGAATCGATCAGTCAACGGGATCGCCCTCGAAGAGTGCACGCGCCGCACCCGCGTTGCCTCCGGCGGCCAACCGGTTTGATACCGAAGTATTCGGGTTCGCCACCGTACCGGCGTTCGATTGGGAAACGCCGGGCCGAACGTCCGACTTGGTTTTGGTGGTGCTCACCCGCGTCTCCGCGGTGCTGTCCACGGTGTTCAATCGCAAGGCCGACGTGGCCCAGGAGTTTCTCGAGGTCATCCTCGTCGCCGGATTGGTGGTGTTCGCCCTGGTCGAAATTATTTGCGGGGTGATCGGAGTCACCATGACGCGCAACATCACCGGAGCGGTCCATCACCTGTACGAAGGAACGCACCGCATCATGCAGGGCGATTTCTCGCATCGCATCGAGGTGCGTGGCAAAGACCAGCTCGCCGAGCTGGGCGTTTCCTTCAATCGCATGACCGAGAACCTGGCGAGCTTGCTGGCTGTAGCCAAGGAGAAAGAACGCCTGCAGTCGGAGATCGAAATCGCGCGCGAAGTGCAGAATCAGCTCTATCCGCGTACGGCGCCGATCATCAAGTCCCTGCGCCTGACCGCGGTTTGCAGGCCCGCGCGGATCGTATCCGGAGACTACTACGATTTCGAAATCGCGCCCAATGCGCAGGTCGCGCTGGCCATCGGAGATGTGGCCGGGAAGGGAATCTCGGCCGCGCTGCTCATGGCCACGCTGCAGAGCTCGCTCCGGACGCAGCTGAGCGGGCACACGGATGGTCCGCGTTCCGCCGCGCGCCTGGTTTCGCAGCTCAATCAATATCTCTACGCCAACACCTCGGCCGAAAAGTACTCGACGCTGTGCCTGGGTCTCTACGATGAACCCAGCAGTTCCTTTCTCTATACCAACGGCGGCCACCTGCCTCCGGTGCTGGTGCGCGGGGGCGAAGTGCAGCGGCTGGACGTAAACGGAACCATCGTCGGCGCGTTTCCTTTCGCCGAGTATGGCGAGAGCCGGATTGCGCTGGAGCCGGGCGATCTGCTGGTATTCTTCACCGACGGCGTTACCGAGCCGGAGAATGCCTACGGCGAGATGTTCGGGGAGGAGCGCTTCATCGATCTGCTGGCGCGGAGTGCCCATCTGGGCGAGGGTGAGATTGTGCAAGCCATTGTGGATAGCGTTCGCGAGTGGACCGGCTCGGATGAGCTACAGGACGATATGACGCTGCTGCTGGCCCGCCGGGTGTAGAGGAGGGGGGCCGCGGCGGGATTCAGCCGCGTATTATCGGGCCACGCGAAAGGCCGCCCAAATCGCGTTGTGATCGGAGAAGGGGATCGGCTCGGTGCTCGAGTTGAGCGGTTCCAGTCCGTTCACGAACAACCAATCCAGGTGCTGCCGGATGACGGGCAGCGTGATCAGATCGTCCTTAAACGGCGTCTGAAAACCGATGCGGGCCATCGAGCGCCGCACCGTGGACCGGTAGCCGCCGCCGTGCGGAATCGGCAGCACGTGCCCGATCCAATAGAAATCGTTGGTGTTGAAGTCGCCGCCGATGAGCCTGGGGCCGGTCATCTTGGCAGCCTCATCCATCACCGGCTGCAGCTGAACCAACCGCTGATCGGGATTGATGCGGGTATCCAGGTGAGTGTTCCAGATCTGCAGATCGCCGGATGGAACCCGAATCTTCACGGACAGCGCAAAGCGGTGGCGTGTTTTGAAGACCAGGTTGTGGGGCGTCAGCCACTCGACCTTGGACTCCTCAATCGGGAACTTGCTCAGTACCGCCAGGCCGCGGTCGAAAACCTTGGGATCTTCAGGGGAAAAAGCCACCGAGTAGCCCATACTGTCGGCCAAGCGGCTGGCGATGCTGGGGCCTCCGTCTTCATGCGAGACCTCCTGTAGCAGAAGAATATCGGCGGTTCGCAACCGCGGGGCAGCGTCGATGTCGCGCCGCACCTTGTCGAAATTCGACTCGTGATCCAGGTTCAGGGACGCGATGGAGACCGTACCGGCGATCGCGGCGGGTTCCAGGTTCGGAAGGTTCGGAAGATTTCCAGGAGCGGGTCGGCCGGCCAGGACCAGCACGCCAGCGAACGTCAAAACACCGGCGGACAGCCAATACTTCACACTATCAAGTTACCAGATCCGGCAGCAGCGATAGAATCAGCTGCGCCGCCGGCCCGAATCCGCCCTCGCCCACGCGCACCGTCTGGCAGCCGGCGTCCGCACCCGCCTGCATATCCTGGTCGGAATCGCCAACCAGGAACGTCTGCTCGGGCGCGACCTTGAAATCCCGGATGGCCCGGGTAATCATTCCCGTCGCGGGCTTGCGGCAGGAGCATTGCTCCGCCAGCGAATGCGGGCAGAAGTAAATCTTCGAGATGCGGATCCCCCGCGCACCAAGCTCCCGCAGCATCGCCTGATTCACCGCGATAAAGTCCTGGACCGTGAAGTAGCCCAGGCCGATGCCCTGTTGGTTGGATACGATGGCCAGCCGCAGGCCGGCCGCCTGCAGCTTCAGCAAGCCGTCGATCACGCCCGGCAGGATCTCGACCTTGGCCGGATCGTGCAGGAAAGGCAGGTTGCGGATGAGGGTCCCGTCGCGATCGAGGAGCACCAGTCCGCGGAAGTTGTGCGCGGCCGCAAGTTCCGCTTCCGCGTGCGCACTCAGCAACCCAACCCGTTCGATAATCTGCGAGCTGCTGGTCTCGAATTTGGACCGGATGACCGCGGCCTTTCCGCCGTACTCCTTGACGGCCTCGGCCGAGCGCAGCGAATCCTCGGCGTAGTCCCCGCCTTTGACGTACACATCCGGCTTCCAGCGGAGCAGCAGCGAGAGCGGCCGGTCGTCTTCCATCAGCGTCACCGCGTCTACGGAAGCCAGCCCGGCCACCACGTACATCCGCTCGCGTTCCGGAACCACCGGCCTCAGCGGGTTCTTATACCGGCCCACGGACGCGTCCGAGTTCACGGCTACGATCAGGCGGTCGCAGAGATGGTGCGCCGCTTCCAGATACTGGACGTGGCCGGGGTGCAGCAGGTCGAAGCTGCCGCAGGTGAAGCCGATCCGCCGGCCAGCGGCCTTCTCTGCCGCCACCCATTGGTCCATCTGTTCCAGGGACAGGATTTTCGCGCCAGGGTCCATGTGTCCTTATGTTAGAGTAAGCCCGAGTGGGGCTCGCCGACATTCTGAACGGGTTCCCAGGACAGAGGATTCTGGTTCTGGGGGACGTCATCCTGGACTGGTATTGGTGGGGCCAGGCCTCGCGGCTGTCGCCCGAAGCGCCCGTTCCGGTGGTCCGCAGGCAGCGCACCACCATGCAGCCGGGCGGGGCGGGGAATACCGCGGCGAACCTGGCGGCGTTGGGCGCCCGCGTCAGTCTTTTTGGCGTAACCGGAAGCGACTCGCATGCAACCGACCTGCGCAACGCACTCGCCGCGCAAGGCGTGGAAACAACCGGGCTCATCGGCGATTCCAGCCGTCCCACCACCACCAAGACCCGCGTGATTGCCGCTCATCAACAGGTTGTGCGTGTCGATGAGGAGGAGACCGGTCCGATTTCCGAGGCGATCGTTACCGAAGTCCTGAGTGCCGTGGAGAAGGATCTGGACACCGCGGACGCCCTCGTGGTTTCCGATTACGCCAAGGGTTTCCTGACGCCCCAGCTCCTCAAAGCCGTGATCGGCGAAGCTCGCCGTGCCGGGAAACGCGTATTTGTCGATCCCAAGGGCGCCGATGTCGTCCGCTACCAGGAAGCTTTCCTCCTGAAGCCCAACCGCCTGGAACTGAGCTTGCTGACCGGTCTGCCGGCCGAAACCCATGCCGAAGTTCTGGCGGCTGGAACACGCCTGGCCGGGAACCTGCCTGGGACACACATCCTGGTAACCGAGGGCTCCGAGGGGATGACCCTGTTCCTCGAATCCCAGCCACCGGAGCACGTCGCCTCCACGCCTCGCCAGGTTTTCGATGTGACCGGCGCCGGCGATACGGTGCTGGCCGTCTTCGCCATGGCCGTGACCGCGGGCGCTCCCTATAGTCAGGCTATGCAGCTCGCCACCGAGGCTGCCGGCATCGCCATCGGCCGGATGGGCAGCGTGGCGGTCAGCCTGAGCGATTTGAAGAAGAATCTCTGAGATTCTAGGCCGGCCGCCGCGACTACTTCAGTGTGGTGAAAATCATCGTTCTACTGCTGTGCGCGCTTTCCGCCGCTCCTGCACAAACGAAATCGAAAGCGCCCCCGCCTCAGGGAACCACTGCTCCTCAAGATGTCCAGATCGAAGCAGAAATCCGAGCCCGGCTGGCCAAATCGCTCATCGGGAAGGATGGATTCACGGTTCGCGTGCAGGGCGGCGTGGCGTATTGGGAAGGAACTACCAACGTCGTCCAGCATAAGGGCTCGGCCACGCGGATGGCCAAGTCGGCGGGTGCCCGGAAGGTGGTCAACAATATCAAGGTCGGCGACGCCGCCAGACAGAAGGCATCCGGCAACCTGGAACAGGGCCGCCGGCGTGCCCAGATCAAACGCGGCGACCCCCGTTAGAGCACTTATGCGGCCTCGGCGAGTGGGGGATAGTAGCTGCACCACTGGCCGTCCGGCGAATAACACCAGCGGGCCAGCGTGAGCGTCGGCCGCACGTCCACGTGGATGTACTGCTGGTGGTCGTTGCGTCCGATACCGCGGATCGCGTGAATCTTGCGCGCCGCCGCTTCCAGCTCCGTGGCGCTTATCCCGTTCACGCGGATGTCGGCTGCCAGACCTTCCACGTGCTCGCTCTTCACGGCGCCGCCCGAGTCCGCGTTGTGTTGCGGGCATCGGTAGGCGCTATCAACGACCACTGGCTTGCCCACGATCGTCCGAAAGGCTTCGAGGGCGTCCACCAGCGCCTGCTTGCATTGGTTGACCCCGCAGTGATGGCAGGCCAGCTCGGCTTCGGAAAAGTGCGGACCGGTGGCGCCCACTCTCATGCCTTCAACTTCCAGCCGTGGTACGCGCCGAACGGCCACGGCATCACGATCTTGACATACGTTTTGCCGCCTTCCGGATGCTCCTGCCCGGCCGGAATGCCGTAGCCCGCTTGGGTCGAGAACCAGCCGTTCTTTTCCGGCCAGGGCTGCGAGAAATCGATCAGGGAGGGCGACGGATCCAAGGGTGCTACCGGCGGCGGAGGATCGAACGGCGGGAACCACGTCGCGATATCGAAGGTATTGGGGTCGTGCACCAGGATCGACCCGGCGGGCGGGTGATCCGGATCGTAGGCCGCCTGGCCCGGAAGCGCGAAGCCGGGCGGCGGGAACGTGATCATCTGGAGCGCGCTGGGCACCCAGGTGTATCCGTACAGCCGGCGCGTCAGCATGGTCTCATAGGCGTCGTAGCCCATGATGTCGATTTGACGGTCGATCACGAGGCCGGATAGCGCCAGTGCGGTCATGGCCTCCTCGCGGCCGGGGACTCCCAGCTCCGCCGATCTTCGGACCGCCGGGGATTTCGATGCCCAATAGGCCGTGTTAAACGCCATTTTGCGTTCGGGAATGACAATATAGTCCACGTCTCCATCTCCGTTCTGATACCGAGATGGTCGCGCAGGCCCCGTAATTTCTTCCCGGAGCCAATCCGCATGTAACACATTTCAAACGGCGATTATCATCTAAAAAAGATGCCACGGCGCGTTTGGGACCCCCGAGTGATAAAATTGAGGGGCGAATCATGAGTTCCCTCTCTCCAAGACTGCAAGTCAGGGTCCAGCAGAAGCAGATCCTCACACCGGGTTTGGTGCAGATGGTCAGCCTTCTCCAGCTGAATCGTCTGGAGTTGAAGGACATGATTCAGGCTGAG
>DATIRX010000124.1:0-24203 GCA_035469225.1 Bryobacteraceae bacterium | reverse complement strand
CTGCAGCTTCCCAACATGGCCTTCATCGTCGCGCTGGCCCACGGCATGTTCGGCGCGCCCTGGCCGCCCCAACCCATCTCGTTGCTCATTTTTGTCTCGCTGGGACTGCTCGCGTTCGCTTCCATCGGAGGAATTATTGCGGCTCTGGTCAACTCCATGCAGGAAGGCATCCTGCTGACGCAGCTTTTCTATTTCCCCATGCTGTTCCTGAGCGGCGCAACCATCCCCCTCACGGTGATGCCCGCGTGGCTCCAGACCGTGGCGCAATTCATTCCCATGACGTACTTCACAACCGGGCTCCAGCCGATCCTGCGCGGGAAGGAAACCCTCCTGGATAACCTGACGTCGGCGGGCGCGCTTGCTCTGACCGCCGCGCTCGGCACGTTCCTGGCGGCGAAGCTGTTCCGGTGGGAAAAGGAAGAGAAGCTGCGCGCGTCGGCGAAGCTGTGGCTGCTTGCCGTTCTGGGCCCGTTCTTCGTGCTGGGAGCCTGGCAGATCCACGCCAAGACCAATATCGCCAAGGCCAAGGTGCTGGGGCGCGAAGCCCAGCGAAGCCGCGTGGCCTTGATCCGCGATGCCCGCCTGTTTCTGGGCGACGGCACGGTGATCGATCAAGGGTCCGTGCTGATCAGGGACGGCAAGATCGCGGAGATTTACACGGGTGCGGAGCCCGACGCGAAGTCGTTGCGCGCCGACACGCTCGAAGCCGCCGGCAAGACGCTGATGCCCGGCCTGATCGATGTCAATGTGCGTCTGAGCCTGCCCGGACTTCCGATTTCGGATCCCCAGTACTTTCAGAATCTCGATCAGAATTTCGATCGCGAGCTGGCCGCCTACTTGTTCAGCGGCGTGACCGCTGTGAGAAGCGCAGGCGACCCGCCGGACATGGTTTTGAGACATCGCGCGACTACTGCTTCGGGCGAGCGTCTGGGAGCCGAGCTGTTTGCCGGGGAGCCTCCGTCCAGCACGGCTGTCGAAGGGATCGAGCGCGGCGTCATGCGCGGCAGCATGCCGCAGGAGCAGATCACGACGATGAAAGCGACGGGCGCAACCTACGATCCGATGCTTGCGGCTGTCCAAGCCATGCAGGCGTACGCGGGCGGCCGGGCGGATCTTCTCGACCGGTCGCTGGTACAGCAGGTGGTTCCCCGCCAGTGGTTCGCGCAAGTCAAGGACAGCCTGAATTCCCCCGGCACGCAAGCCTCGCGTCAGGCTGCAGCGACGTCCTTCCATCTCGACCTGGCCAAACAGAACTTAGCCTCGGTATATCGTGCGGGCGTAACGCTGGTTGCGGGCTCCGGTGCCGGGAATCCGCTGGTGGTCCACGGTCCGGGCGTCCACCGCGAATTGCAGCTGTGGGTGGAGGCCGGAGTCCCCCCGGCGGCCGCCCTGCAGGGCGCCACCTACAACGCGGCGCGTCTGCTGCACGCCGATCAACGCATCGGATTGATTCGCAAGGGCTACGAAGCCAGCCTGCTGTTGGTGGACGGCAATCCGCTGCAGGACATCTCGGCGACCGAACGCATCTCGAGCGTCTTCTTCAAGGGCGAGCGCGTCAACCGGGCTGACATCTTCGATCAGAAGTGAGTAGAATCGACAGGGGGGCATGCTGATGAAACGATTTGCGGCTGCGCGGATGAACGTCCTCGCAACTCTGTTGATCATCCCGATGGCGTGGGGCCAGACCACCAAAATCCCGCGCATGGCGGATGAAAAGCCCGACTTCCAGGGAGTCTGGGACCATCCTTACGTTCCCGATATGAGCCTGGACCGCAAGGATCAGAAGGGCGCAGGCGCACTGCCGTTTACACCCGCGGGCGCCGAGAACTTCAAGAACTATGACCCGGCCCAGTTCGACTACACCGGCCACTGCCTGCCCTTCGGGATCATGCGCTCCGTGAATGTCGGCGGCTATCCCATCCAGATCATGCAGAACTCGAAGTACCTGGCCTTTCTGTTCGAGCAGAGCACGTGGTTCCACGTGGTGTATATGGACGGGCGCGGGCATCCGGCGGAACCGGAGCCCACCTGGTTCGGCCACTCGATCGGGAGGTATGACGGGGACACGCTGGTGGTGGATACGGTTGGGTTTAACGGCAAGACCCGGCTCGACACCATCGGACATCCGCACTCCGACAAGATGCACGTGATCCAGACTTTCAAATACACGGATCCCGATCATCTGGCGTATGAAGTGACCATCGATGATCCGGTGTACTACACCAGACCCTGGAAGAATCAGCGAGTCTTCACCCGGATGAAGCCGGGAGAGGAGTTGATCGAGTATTCCTGCGAGGAAAACAACCGCGACTTCACGGAAGGGCACATCAAGTAGATCCGGCGGGTGCTAGCGCGTTCCCAGCCCGAGCAATGCGATCCCGCACAGGATCATTCCCAGCGCTACGAACTTGGCGCGCGTGAACGGCTCGCCCAGCACCAGCTTCGACCAGAACAGCGTCCACACGGAACCGAGTGAAACCATCGGGTAGAGCACGCTCAGCTCGCCCTTTCGCACGCCCAGCACGAACAAGACCGAGGAGAACAGGTAGAAGGCCACGCCCAGCAGCAGTCGCCAGTTGGTGACCAGGGCGACCAGGCTTCCCTTCAATCGGCCGGCGCCCATCTTCAGGAACAACGCCCCGAAGCTGCCAAAAAATGACGCTCCCAGCACCCACGCGATGGAGGAGAACGGCGTGTTGTTCAAGCGGTCTGACCTCTTCCCAGAACCGCGATGCCTCCGACAATCGTGAGAATGCCAGCCAGCTTATACGGATTCATGGATTCGTGAAACACCATCACCGAAAGGACGGTGACCCACACATAGGTCATGGCGAACACCGGATACAGCAGCGATAACTGCCCGTGGCGCAGAGCCAGCACCAGCAGCACTGTGCTGACGCCGTACATCGAATAACCAGCAAACAAGGCGGGGGTGAACAGCATCGCCAGCGCGGTCTGCAGCATGGTGGGATTGGCCCCCAGCGCGCCGGCTCCCTTCTTGATCAATACCTGCGCGGCCGCGCCGATCACGGTGCAGCAGACCACGAGCAGGAACGAGCGGCGCTGATGGGATGGATCGGACACAAACCTCCAGGATATCTTCTTCTATCGGTCTAATGCCGCGATTCTTTATCGCTTGTGATCTTATCGACGGTCCGAATCTCGCCCTGCGTGCTGTTGCCGGCCGCGCGAATCGTCACCACCACGGTAGTCTTTCCGTCGTGAACGACGCTCCGGACGGTGCCGCCGCCTTCCGTATCTTTTTTTACCGTTTCGAACCGGAAGACGCCTTTCTTCATGGCGGCCTGGTAGAACGACAGCACTCGATCCGCCTGATCCGTGCTTTCGAAAGTCAGCGTGCTTTCGGTGGCGGCATCCCGCGGCGTGGAAGCCGTGCTGGCGATGGTCGCACCGGGATACACCGGCATCCAGACGGAGCCCACGGTAACCGCCCGCGTCGCGTCATTGGCTTGCGAAGCCGAGAATCTGGGCGAGGCGTAGTAGTACGCCGCGATCGAAAGAACCGTAACCAGGATGACCGCTCCATAGGTCACGCTGGCGATAGCCCAGAGGTTGGGAGCTTTCCGCTGAGACGACATTCCAGTCTTTAGGGTAGCAGCCGCTATTCACCGCTCTGCTGCAGGAGCTTGGCGACCATCGCCGTCCAGCCGGTCTGGTGGCTGGCGCCCAGGCCTGCGCCATTGTCGCCGTGGAAGTATTCGTAAAACAGAAGGTGGTCGCGGAAATGCGGATCGCTCTGAAACTTCTCGGTTCCGCCGAACACCGGCCGGCGACCGTGTGCGTCGCGCAAGAATATGCGCGCGAGCCGCCGCGATAGTTCTCCCGCGACGTGGCCGAGGGATGCGCGCTGGCCCGAGCCGGTGGGGAATTCCACCTGAACGTCGCTGCCGAAGTAGTGGTTATACCTTTGCAGCGATTCGATCAGCAGGAAGTTCACGGGGAACCATATGGGCCCGCGCCAGTTTGAATTGCCGCCGAACAGTCCGGTGTTCGATTCCGCCGGCTCGTAATCGATCCGGTTTTCTTGCCCGTCCACCGGCAGGACGAAGGGATTCTGCTGGTGATACTTGGACAGAGCCCGGATGCCGTGCGGCGAAAGAAACTCATCTTCGCTCAGCATCCGTTCCAGCACCCGGATCAGCCGCCCCCGGGCCAGCACGCTCAGCAGCCGCCGCGATTCCATCCCTTCGCGCGATAGCGAAGCGACATTGCCGCACAGATCCGGCCGGTTTTGCATGAACCATTCCATGCGCCGCCGGAATCCGGGCAGCTGGTCGATGATCTGCGGCTCGATCGTGTCCACCGCAAACAGAGGGATCAGTCCCACCATTGATCGCACCTTCATGGGAATCGATTGCCCGTTCGGCAGGCGCAGCCGGTCGTAGAAGAATCCGTCGGCCTCGTCCCACAGCCCGCCATTTCCGATGCCGTTCATGGCCGCGGCGATATACAAAAAATGCTCGAAGAACTTGCTGGCGACATCTTCGTAGATGATGTTGACCTTGGTGGCCAGCTCCAGCGCGATCTTCATCATGTTCAGGCAGAACATGGCCATCCAGCTGGTGCCGTCGGATTGCTCCAGATAGCCGCCCCAGGGCAAAGCCTTGGACCGGTCGAACACGCCGATGTTATCGAGGCCCAGGAATCCGCCTTCGAAAATGTTGTTGCCGGTGGAGTCCTTGCGATTCACCCACCAGGTGAAATTCAGCAGCAGCTTGTGAAAAACGCTTTCCAGAAATGCGAACTCCGGCCGGCCGGTGAGTTTGCGGTGAATCTGGTAGACGCGCCAGCAGGCCCAGGCATGCACCGGCGGATTGACGTCTCCCAAGGCCCACTCATAGGCCGGGATCTGTCCGTTGGGGTGCATGTACCACTCGCGCAGAAACAGCTTCAGCTGCGTCATCGCGAACTCCGGGTCCACCAGCGCCAGGGGAATCGTGTGGAACGCCAGATCCCAGGCCGCATACCACGGGTATTCCCACTTGTCGGGCATGGAGATCACGTCTTCGTTGTACAAGTGGACCCACTGCGAATTCCGTCCGGTGAGCCGTGCCGCGGGCGGGGGAGGCTGGCCCGGATCGCCTTTGAGCCAGGTCTCGACAACGAAGTGATAAAACTGCTTGCTCCACAGCAGCCCGGCGAAGGCCTGTCGCTGGACACGCCGGGCGTCGTCTGAGAGCGTACTGGGGCAAAAGCCGTAGAACTCGTCGGCCTCGGCCATGCGCTCGGCGAACAGACCATCGAAATCCGCTGCGACGTAGGGCACCAGCCTGGACGGCTCAATCATCCGCGTCAGCCGCAGCCGCACGACCTCAGTTTGGCCGGCCGCCAGCTCGAACCGGTACCAGGCGCATGACTTGGTCCCGGTTTGCGCCGGATTCACCGCATCCTGCCGGCCCTGGATGATGCGCTGGTGAAAGGAATCCTTGACGTACGGGCGGGCATTTTCCAGGCCCCACAGAGCCTGGGCGTTGGTTTCGTTCTCGGTGAACAGCAGCGATGGATTTCCGTCCAGCGTGAGCCGGTACCATCCCAATTCCTCTTGCTGCGCGTCGATCGCGTGGGTGTCGGTTGCCTGTAAAACGGGTCGCGAAGAATTCGGATCCCACGACCAGGTGTTGCGGAACCACAGCGTCGGCAACAGGTGCAGCACCGCGGCTTCGGGTCCGCGATTCGCCACGCTGATCCGGATAAGAATATCGTTGGCGTCCGCTTTCGCGTATTCGGCGAAGATATCGAAGTAGCGATTCTGGTCCAGGATGCCGGTGTCCAGCAGTTCGAACTCGGGCTCCTGGCGCCGGCGGGCGGCATTGGTCTCCAGCAGCTGCTGGTAGGGAAACTCCGCCTGCGGATATTTGTAAAGGCACTTCATGTAGGAATGCGTGGGCGTGGAGTCGAGGTAGTAGTAATACTCCTTGACGTCCTCGCCGTGATTCCCCTGATTGCCGGTTAGCCCGAAGAGCCGCTCTTTGAGAATCGGATCGCGGCCGTTCCAGAAAGCCAGTGAGAAGCACAGGCGCTGGTGGTTGTCGCAGATGCCGGCGATGCCGTCCTCGCCCCAGCGGTAGGCGCGCAGGTGCGAATGCTCGAAGGGAAAAAATTCCCAGGCGGTGCCGTATTCGCTGTAATCCTCGCGAACCGTGCCCCACTCGCGCTCGGATAGATAAGGACCCCAGCGCCGCCAATGCTCTTCCCGCCGCCAGGCTTCGTGCAGGCGCCGCTTCTCGGCTTCCATAGAATCTCTTGATTCTATCGGAAGGCCGCCCGCAGCACTGTAATTTCAGGCGGCTCGCGCAGCACGATGCTGACGACGTCGAAGCGCACGTGCTCCCAGGGAGTGCCTGTCTTGCGCGCATACTCGCGAGCCACCCGCAGCAGATGCCGCTGCTTCTCCGGGTTGACCGCACGCTCCGGAGGGCCGTATTCTTCTGTTGCCCGCGTCTTTACTTCCACGATCACCAGAGCGTCTCCCTCGCGCGCAATCAGGTCCGCCTCGGCCTCTCCGGAAGAAAGCCGGTAGTTGCGCGCCACGATGATGTAGCCCTGCTTGCGCAAAAAGCGATGAGCCAGATCCTCTCCGCGCCGGCCAGCCGCCAGGTCGCGATCCCACAACCGCCGGCGGCGGACGTCCCGCAATTGGTCGAAAAGAGCCCCGATCACGGCTTAATCACCAGCAACCGCCACTCGATGACTTTGCCGCGCACGATGTAGCACAAATAGTGCTCCCAGAATCTCCGATAACGCGGGAAAGTATTCACCAGCCATTCAAACCCCAGCCATCTCCAAAATGCTAGTAGCTTCACGCGCACGGAATTCTCTCTAAATCGCGCCGTGGAATAGTACCCGTATCCGGCGTGATCCGGGCCGAAATAGCGCAGCGAGAAACTATTCAGGTGCCAGCGGTGCGTGGGATCGCAGAACGAGCTGAAGTCGGTATAGTGCGGCGTGACGATATAGACCTCGCCACCCGCGCGCACCAGGCGGTGAAATTCCTCCATCGTGCGGATCACGTCGGACAGATGCTCGATCACGTGGACGGCCTGCAGCGCGTCGAACGAGGAATCGCGAAACGGGTAAGGAAAGCGGTCCAGTTCCGCCAGCACGTCCGCGCGCGAGGCTGCATTCCGGTCGATTCCAATCGCGCCCGGCTTCTTGTTGATCCCGCAGCCTACATCCAGCACTCGCATGCGAACCGACGATTGTAATACGATACCAGTGTCCATGCTGATCGAGCTTCATCAAACCGACGACGTCTGCATCCTTCGTTTTGAGGGACGCTTCACCACCGGCGTCGAGCTGGAGTACCTGCGCGGCAGGGCCGAAGAGTTGAAGCAGCAGGCTTGCGGGAAAGTGCTGGTCGATTTCCGGGACGTCGTTTCCGTCGGTTCTACCGCCATCGGCTTTATCGTCGCTATTTACTCGTCGGTGATCGCCAAGCCGGAAGGACGTTTTGTGCTGGTGGGCGCTCAGCCGCGGGTGCGCGAAGTGCTCGACCTGACGCGCCTCAGCAGTATCCTTCCGATGGCGGCCGATATCGCCTCCGGCCTGGCCTTGCTCCGTGGATCGGCCAGTGCGCATAATGCCCGCTAAGATTGCTCTGGTCACCGGCGCCGGCAGCGGGATCGGCCGCGCTGTCAGCCAGGCTCTGCACGCTGCCGGATACCAGGTGGTTCTCGCAGGACGCCGGGAGGCTCAGCTTCAGGAAGCAGCCTCATCCGGCGATCTCGTCGTGCCTACGGATGTGGGCGATCCGGCTGCTGTCCGCGCGCTGTTTGCAAAAACCAAGGATGCGTTCGGCCGTTTGGACGTTCTCTTCAACAATGCCGGGATCGGCGCGCCCGGTGTGCCCATGGAGGAACTCACCTACGAGCAGTGGAACCGAGTGGTGCAGGTGAATTTGACCGGCGCGTTCCTGTGCGCCCAGGAAGCCATCCGCATGATGAAAGCCCAGCAACCCCGCGGCGGCCGCATCATCAATAACGGATCTATCTCCGCGCACGCCCCGCGACCGAATTCGGCGCCCTACACCGCCACCAAGCACGCCATGACCGGGCTCACGAAGTCCATCTCGCTCGACGGCCGCAATTTCGACATCGCCTGCGGGCAGATCGACATCGGCAATGCTGCCACGGCCCTGACCGAGCGCATGGCCGCAGGCATCGTCCAGGCCAACGGGTCGACCATGGTCGAACCGCGCATGGATCTGAAACACGTCGCCGACGCGGTGGTCTACATGGCGAATCTGCCGCTGGAGGCCAACGTGCAATTCATGACCGTCATGGCCACCAAGATGCCCTTCGTCGGCAGGGGATAACTGCGGGCCGGACATGTCCGGCCCCTACAAAACCGTTGTAGGGGCGAGGCATGCCTCGCCCGGTTTACGGCAACCCCAGCGCCTTCGCCGGATTGGTCTTCGCCATCAAATCGATCTGCGCTTCGGTGATGCCTTCCTTCCTGAGCGCCGCAAAATACGCCACCATCCCATCCGGATGCAACGGACTGTTTGGCTGTCCCAGGTCGCTCGACAAAATGATGTGCTCCGGGCCGACCTCGCGAATCGCCCGCGCCCACTCGGCCGCATTCATCCGTCCGTAGACTAGTTCGATGAATGCGCCCAGTTGCGCGGCTTCCTTCATCTGCGCGATCGACATCCGCACGGGCGGCGACAGGGCATGCGTCACCACGATGTGCTCGACGCCCTGCTTACGCGCCTCCCGCACAATCATGAGCCCTTCCACAGGCGACGAGTGTCCCGTCTCGAGCATCAGGTTGTGCTGCTTGACGATGGCGATCACCTTTTTCACGTCCGGCAGGAGCTCGCCATTCTTCGCTACCGGCACGAAGGGGCGATTCTCTTTGGAATCGCGGACCTGGTTCTCGGCGTCGAACGTGGGCATCCACACCACGCGTCCCCAGCCGCCCTTCATCATGGTCATGCGCTCCACAGCCGCCGGATTGATGCCGCCCACCGTGAGGTTCAGGTCGATCCCGCCGAAGATCTCGATCCCCGGCACTACCTGGCGCACTACATACGCCAGCGCCGCGGTTGACTCGTAATGATTCTTCAGAACCAGTCCCCGCATCCCGCGCGCCTTGGCCAGCTTCGCCAGATCGATCGCGTCGATCGAGCGCGCCGTGCTGTCCGGACCGCTATGCGCGTGAATATCGATCACGCCGTTCAGCGATTGCCCGTACGCCGTTGCGGCGAGTATCACGAACCAACCGAGTCTCATTTGGTAACCTCCGGCATCAGAAAATCGAAATCGCAGCCCAGGTGCGCCTGCGTAACGTGGTCCAGGAACAGCCGGCCGTAGCCGCGCTCGTACTGGCGTTTAGGCGGAACGAAGCGGCTGAGACGCGCTTGCATCTCCTGCGGCGATATCGTCAATTCCAGTTTGCGGGCCGCTACATCCAGCACGATCTCATCGCCGGTCTGGACCACCGCCAGCGGTCCGCCTACGGCCGACTCCGGCGCAACATGCAGCACCACCGTTCCAAACGACGTCCCGCTCATGCGTGCGTCCGAAATCCGGACCATGTCGGTCACGCCTTGCTCGAGCAGCTTCTTGGGCATCGGGATATGCCCCCACTCGGGAAATCCCGGAGCGCCCTTGGGCCCGCAGTTCCGCATCACCAGAATGCTGTTCCGATCCACCGGCAAATCTTCGCGATCGATCTCGGCCATCATCTGATCCCGCGTCTCGAAGACGTACGCGCGTCCTCGGTGCTTCAGCAGCTCCGCAGATGCTGCCGTCACCTTGATCACTGCGCCATCGGGGCACAGATTGCCGTAGAGCACCGCGATTCCACCCTCGGCGGAAAGCTGCCGGATGACTTTGTCGTCCTGGGAGACCGTTTTCGCGACATTTTCGCCGATGGTCTTGCCATTCACGGTCTCGCAGCCGCCGCGCAGCAGCCCCGCGATGCGATTCATCACCGCCGGCACGCCCCCGGCGTGAAACAGGTCCTCCATCAGATACTCGCCCGACGGCTTGACGTTGGCGATGCAGGGCGTCTTCCGCGCTATCCGGTCGAAATCGTCCAGAGTGAGCCGGATCCCCACGCGCCCGGCGATGGCGATCAAATGCACCACTGCGTTGGTCGAGCCGCCCAGAGCCATCAATACGGTAATGGCGTTCTCGAATGCCTCCCGCGTGAGAATGCGAGACGGCCTCCGGTCCGCCTCGATCAGCTCCACTGCGGCCCGCCCGCTCAGCTCCGCGTTGGCCATGCGTCTCGAATCCGGCGCCGGAATACTGGCCGACCCGGGCAGCGTCATCCCCAGAGCTTCCGCCAGGCTGGTCATGGTGGACGCCGTCCCCATCACGGTGCAATGCCCGGACGTGCGCGCGATGCAGCCTTCCACTTCGCTCCATTCTTCATCGTTGAGTTTTCCGGTGCGGTACAAATCGAACAGCTTGCGCCCGTCTGTACCCGATCCCAGCCGTTGGCCCTGGAATGTGCCCGCCAGCATCGGTCCGCCCGGAACGACAATCGCCGGAACATCCGCGCTGGCGGCTCCCATGAGCTGCGCAGGCGTCGTCTTGTCGCAGCCGCACAGCAGCACAACCGCATCCATGGGATTCGCCCGAATCGATTCCTCCACGTCCATCGCCATCAGGTTGCGGAACATCATGGTAGTGGGCAGCATGAACATCTCGCCCAGGGAGATAGTCGGGAACTCCAGCGGGATGCCGCCCGCCGCCAGCACACCCCGTTTCACCGCCGCCGCCACCTCGCGCAGGTGAGCGTTGCAATTGTTCAGCTCACTCCACGAGTTACAAATCCCCACGATGGGCTTGCCGTCGAAAACGTCCGCGGGATAGCCTTCCGAGCGCAACCACGCCCGCCGGGCCATGCCATGGTAACCGGGTGTCTGAAACCACTGGCTGCTGCGCTTGTTTTTCATCGCCCTCCCGAAACATCCAGAATCGTGCCGGTGACAAACGACGCTTCATCCGACAGCAGCCACAAAATCGCCGCGGCTACTTCCTCCGGTTGACCGCCGCGTTTCATGGGGACCATCCCTTTCACACGATCCACGCGACCCGGCTCGCCGCCCTTGGCGTGCATCTCGGTGTAGATGAATCCGGGCCTTACCGCGTTCACCCGAATGCCTTCTTCGGCGACTTCGGCGGCCAGTCCCACCGTGAATGTATCGACGGCTCCCTTGGTGGCCGCGTAATCCACGTACTCGCCCGGCGACCCCCAACGCGCAGCGCCGGAAGAGACATTCACGATCGCTCCACCGGATCCGCCATGCCTGCGCGACATTCGCCGAACCGCCTCGCGTGAGCATAGCATCGTGCCGATCGCATTCGTCGCGAACATGCGATACATCCGGGCCGCGTCCATGTTCTCCAGCCGCATCTGGGATTCGAGCGTTGCCGCGTTGTTTACCAGCGCGGTCAGTGGGCCCAGTTCCCGGTCGGCTGTTTCGAACAGCCGGATGACCTCCGATTCCGTTCCAATATCCGCTTGGACTGCGATCGCTTTAGGAATCGCCCGAACAATCTCGTCCGCTGCCGCACGATTCTGAAGGTAGTTGACGCACACTGCGTACCC
This sequence comes from Bryobacteraceae bacterium, assembly GCA_035469225.1. GTDB lineage: Bacteria > Acidobacteriota > Terriglobia > Bryobacterales > Bryobacteraceae > Palsa-187. The sequence continues at coordinate 12,617 of DATIRX010000124.1, read as the reverse complement.
GCGTTGAGCGGCTAGGCGGGCCGTCGCGGCGCCGATACCGCGGCCGCCTCCCGTCACGATCAGGGTTTTCAGGTCCAGTTACTTTCCGACGGATGCCAGCGTCGGCCCGAACTTGCCGCGCGGCAGCAGGCTTGGTCCCGAGGCTGCGAAAACTTTCGCCGGATCTGTCTTTACGTCAAACACCAGTCCAAAGAAGCCCGACTGCATCTCGTCCCAATTCTGATCGCCCCACAGGATGTTTTTGGTGGGATCGGGATTGTACTTGTTGTTGGCCGAGTTGTCGTAGTGCGCAATCGTCAGAATGCGCGTCCCCTTGGGCAGCAGCAGGGGTTTGGCCAGCTGGTAACCCACCTGCCAGTCGAAATTCCATTTGCCCTTGAAGACCGTTTCCTTCTCGCCCGAGGGATACGTCACGCGGACCTCATAATCCTTCCCGCGCAGGTGCATGTGCGGCTGGATGTAGACCAGCTTGGCGTCGTCCACTCCCACGGTGACTTCGCTCACCACCTCGGCATTGCTGTCGCCGGCCGGAATCACCAGATTGAACGCAGCCGGATTGCCCGGCGACATCCAGAAACGCTTTTTGGGAGGCGTCTTTGCGAACACCAGGCCCACCTTGGACCGGTCGGTTTGCGGCGTGCCGACCGAAGTGTAGTGAATGTTGAACACGATATCCGAGCCCTTGGGAACGAACTTCGCTGCGCCCTCGACGTCGAAACTCTGCGCCCCTAATCCGGGATTGAATTTGCCTAAGAGGTCCGTGCCGTCTTTCGCGCCGCCCATGGCTTCCGATCCTTCCTCGTAAGCTTGCCCGGGGATCGCTTTCGCCAGCCAGGTGGATCCCGGCGGCCGCACGATGGCTCGCATGTGATGAACGACCTTGGCATTGCCTGGACGCATCTCCGCTGCAACTACCCAGGTGTCCTCGGGGAAGTTGGCCTTCACCAGGATGTTCTGGTAATTGATCGTGCCCGTCGCCTTCACCTGGAAATCCGTGGGCATTTCGATGATCATGTCGGGCTTGATGTTCCATCCGCTGGGGAACGTCTTCGGCGGCGGGGCATCTTTCTTGTCGCCTTCCGGAGCGCCGCTATCCACCCAGGACGATAGGGTCGCGATCTCCGCCGCGCTCAACCTTCGGTCGTTGGCAAAGTGACCATAGTTGGGATCGGCGAACCATGGCGGCATTTTTTCCGTCACCACCGCGTTCTTCATGGCCTTGGCCCAGGGCCGCGCGTCGGTGTACGTCAGGAGTGACATCGGCGCGATCTCCCCAGGACGGTGACAACCCTGGCAGTGATTCTGCAGAATCGGAAGAACGTCCTTCTGAAACGTGGGGGTCGCGGCCATAGCCCCAACGCCCATGAGGATACCCAGTGCTGATGCGCGTAACATGCTCAGAGTATATCGGCTGCATGCAGCCGGCACAAGCTTGACACGCCTTCCCGTTTCATTTGCGTTCATTTGCGGCTAGTTCAAGCGCTGCAAGCACTCTTCAATCGTCTCCGCCGCGAAATCCGCCTGATCGTTCGTAATGACCAGCGGCGGGCATAGCCGGATGGTGTTCGGCCCGGCCCCCAGCACCAGAAGCCCGCGTTCGAAGCACATCTGGACCAGCTTGTCGCGCAGGTCTCCCGCGCGTTCCTTGGTCGCCTGGTCCCGTACGAGCTCGATCCCGATCATCAGCCCCAGCCCGCGCACATCGCCCACGATCCGGCAGCGCTGCGGCAAATCGCGCAATCGCGCCATCAGGTGTGCCCCCACGCGCGCTGCGTTGTCCACCAGTTGCTGCTCCAGCAGCTCGATGGTCGCCAGCGATGCGGCTACCGCCACCGGATTCCCGCCGAACGTCGAGGCATGCGCTCCCGGCTTCCAGTTCATCAGCTCCGCTCGGGCTACCATCGCTCCCAGAGGCATCCCGCTGGCGATCCCCTTGGCCAGCGTGATCACGTCCGGCTCGAGGCCGAAGTGCTCCGAGGCGAACATCTTACCGGTCCTTCCCATCCCGCTCTGGACCTCGTCGGCGATCACAAGAATCCCATGCTTATCGGCGAGCCGGCGCAGCTCGTCGAAGAACTTGCGGGGAGGAACCACGTACCCCCCTTCGCCCTGGACAGGTTCAGCGAAAATCGCGGCGACTTCCTCCGGCGGCAGTGTGGTCCGGAACAGCTCGCTCTCGATCGCTTTCACGCACTCCACCGCACAAGAGTCGGGAGTTTTTCCATACGCGCACCGATAGCAGTAGGCGTACGGGACGTGATGCACGCCCGGCATGATCGGAAAAAAGCCTTTCTTCTGAACGCTCTTGCTGCCCGTCAACGCCAGCGAACCCAGCGTTCTGCCATGGAAAGCTCCCACAAATGCGATGAACTGACCCCGGCCGCTGTGGTAGCGCGCAAGTTTGATCGCCGCCTCCACTGCTTCGGTCCCTGAATTGCCAAAGTAAACGCGTCGTGGACCATTTCCAGGAACCAGTGCCGCCAGCTTCTCCGCCAGGACGACCATATTCTCGTAATAGAAGTCGGTCCCGGACATGTGGATCAGCTTGGATGCCTGCTCCTGGATGGCTTTCACGACCCTGGGATGGCAGTGCCCGGTGGCAACCACCGCAATGCCTGCGGCGAAGTCCAGGAACCGGTTCCCGTCGGGGTCCTCTACCATGGCTCCCTCCGCCCGTTCCGCTACCAGTGGGTAAGACCTTGTGTAGGAAGGAGATAAGACATGCTCGTCGCGCTCAATAAGGGCCTTGGCTCGGGGACCCGGAAGGGACGTAACCAGCTTTGGAAGCATCTTTTTAGCTCCTTCTATCATCCAACGTTTAGATCTAACAATAAGACACTAAGATTATTGCATGGTAACCGGCTAACATGCTATAGTCTTCATACGAGGGTGGCATTCTATGGACTTTAACCGCTTTACGGAAAAACTGCAGGAGGGTTTCCGGACTGCCCAATCGCTGGCAGCCAGCCGCGGGAATCAACAAATCGACGTTGAGCATCTGCTGGTCTCTCTCCTAGAGCAAGAAGGTGGCCTTGCCCAGTCCATCATCGGCCGGGCTGCGGTCAAACTGGAAGACGTTCACCGCCGCCTCCTGCAGGAGCTGGACAAACTCCCCAAAGTCTCCGGCACCGGCGCAGGCACCGACCAGATCTACATTACCGCCCGCCTGCAGAAACTGTTGAGCGTCGCGGAAAACGAAGCCAAGCGCCTGAAGGACGAGTACGTCTCCATTGAGCACGTTCTGCTGGCGGCCACCGACGAAAAGGTCTTCAAAGATCTCGCCCTGACGCGCGACAAGATGATGCGCGTGCTGCAGGAAGTTCGCGGTTCGCAGCGCGTCACTTCGCAGAATCCCGAATCCACCTATGAAGCTCTGGAAAAATACGGCCGCGACCTGACCAAGGCAGCCGAGCAGAACAAGCTCGACCCGGTCATCGGCCGCGATGAAGAAATCCGGCGCGTGATCACCGTCCTGTCGCGACGCACCAAGAACAATCCGGTGCTCATCGGCGAGCCCGGCGTCGGCAAGACCGCCATCGTCGAAGGGTTGGCCCAGCGCATTGTTCGCGGGGACGTACCGGAGGGTTTGAAGGACAAGAAAGTCGTTTCGCTCGACATGGGCGCGCTGATCGCCGGCGCCAAGTTTCGCGGCGAATTCGAGGAGCGCCTGAAAGCCGTCTTGAAAGAAGTTCAATCCGCGGAAGGCCGCATCATCCTGTTCATTGACGAGCTCCACACCGTCGTCGGCGCCGGCAAGGCCGAAGGATCCATGGACGCCGGCAACCTGCTCAAACCCATGCTGGCGCGCGGAGAGCTGCATTGCATCGGCGCGACCACGCTCGACGAATACCGGAAAAACATCGAGAAAGACGCCGCACTGGAACGCCGTTTCCAGACCGTGCTGGTGGACCAGCCTTCGGTAGAGGACACCATCTCCATCCTGCGCGGCCTGCGCGAGCGCTACGAAGTCCATCACGGCGTCCGCATTAAGGATTCCAGCCTGGTGGCTGCCGCCGTCCTGAGCAACCGCTACATCTCGGACCGGTTCCTCCCCGACAAAGCCATCGATCTGGTGGATGAAGCTGCCGCCAAGCTGCGGACGGAAATCGATTCGATGCCGGCCGAGCTGGATGAGGCCACGCGCCGCCAGATGCAGCTCGAAATCGAAAGAGAAGCGCTCAAGAAAGAATCCGACGCGCCCTCGCGCGAGCGCCTGGGCAAGATCGACAAAGAAGTAGCCGAGCTGAAAACCTCCACCTCCGCCCTGCGCGCCCAGTGGCAGGCCGATCAGGAAGCCTTGAAGAAGCAGCGCGAGATTCGCGCCCAGATCGATCACGTGAAGACGCTGATCGAGCAAGCCGAGCGCGCCTACGACCTGAACAAGGCAGCCGAGCTCAAGTACGGCCAGATGACTGCCCTCGAAAAACAGCTGGAGCAGGCGGCCCACTCGCCCACGCTGCTCAAGGAAGAGGTAGACGAGGAGGATATCGCGCAAGTAGTCAGCCGCTGGACCGGGATTCCGCTCTCCAAGCTGCTCGAAGGCGAGATTCAAAAACTCCTGCACCTGCCCGAAGAGCTGCACAAGCGCGTGGTTGGCCAGGACCAGGCGGTCGAAGCAGTTGCGGATGCGGTCATGCGTGCCCGCGGCGGTCTGAAAGACCCCAAGCGTCCCATCGGAAGCTTCATTTTCCTGGGACCCACCGGCGTCGGCAAGACCGAGCTGGCCCGCGCGCTGGCCCAGTACTTGTTTGACGACGAACGCTCCCTGATCCGCATCGATATGTCGGAATACCAGGAGAAGCACACGGTATCCCGGCTGGTGGGAGCGCCTCCCGGATACATCGGCTATGAGGAAGGCGGCCAGCTTACGGAAGCGGTCCGCCGCCGGCCCTACTGCGTGATTCTTCTGGACGAGATCGAAAAGGCGCACAGCGATGTGTTCCACGTGCTGCTTCAGGTGCTCGACGACGGGCGCCTTACCGACGGTCAGGGGCGAACGGTGGACTTCAAGAACACCATCGTTGTGATGACCTCGAACGCACAGCAGGCGGATCTTCCGCGTCTTTTCCGCCCGGAGTTCCTGAATCGGGTCGATGAGATGATCAACTTCCACTCGCTCACCAAGGAGGATCTGAAGAAGATCGTGGACATCCAGCTCGAGGTACTGCGAGTGCGGCTGGCGGAGCGTCACATCGATCTCACCTTGAGCGAGAGCGCCAAGGAGCACCTGATTCAAGTGGGTTACGATCCCGCTTACGGCGCGCGGCCGCTCAAGCGCGCCATCCAGAAGGAAGTGGAGACGCCGCTGGCCCGCATGCTGGTGGCCGGCGAAGTTCGCGACGGAAAGAGAGTCCGGCTGGACTTCCGCTCCGGATCGCTGGTATTTGAAACCGAATCCCCCAAGGCAGTCAGAGCATCTTAAAGAAGAAAAGAGAATCACCATGGCTGACGAAGAAACCATCCGAACATTGCCCCTGCTGGCGTTGAAGAACTCGGTGTTGTTTCCGGGACTGTTGATGCCTCTGGGAGTAGGCCGCCCCGCCTCGGTTGCCGCGGTGGAGTCGGCTCTTGCGACCGAAGACAAGCACGTGATCGTGGTCGCGCAAAAAGATCCTACGGTCGATACGCCGCACGCCGACGATTTGTACACCATCGGCACGCGCGCCGTGATTCGCAAGTCGGGACGCCCGCGCCCGGATCATCTGGACTTGTTTGTTCAGGGCATCGAGCGCGTAGTGGTGGTCAAAGTAGAGGAAAACGGATTTCTGAAAGCCAAGATCCGGGCGCTGCCTCTTCCCGACGATTCCAGCCGCGAGCTGGAGGCGCTGTCGCTCTCCGTCGTGGAGATGGCCTCCAAGTACGTCAACCTGATGCAGGGCCAGCCCTCGGCGGAAATCACCCAGGCATTCGCCGCTCAGACCGACCCGCTGCAGCTGGCGTTTCTGGTGGCCTCCGTCATGAATCTGGAAGTGGAGAAGGAGCAGTCGCTGCTGGAAGCCTCCACCCGGATCGAAGCTTTGCGCATGGTGCTGGGCTGGATGTCGCATGAAGTGGATGTGGCCGAGCTGCGCGCCAAAGTTACCGAAAAAGCCAAGTCCGAAATGTCGCGCGAGCAGCGCGAATACGTCCTGCGCCAGCAGAAGAAAGCCATCGAGCAGGAGCTGGGCGAAGGCGGAACCGACGCGGCCGACGCGCAGAACTTGCGCGATCGCGTGGATAAAGCCGATCTTCCCGAGGACATCCGCAAGGAAGCCGAGCGCGAACTGGACCGCCTGGAAAAAATCAATTCGGCCTCGCCCGAGCACAACGTGATTCGGACCTGGCTCGAATACGTCATCGAGCTGCCCTGGACCAAGCGCAGCGAAGATAATCTCGATCTGAAGCGCGCCCGCGAAGTGCTGGACGAAGACCATTACGGTATCGCTAAGGTCAAAGAACGCATCGTGGAGCAGCTGGCCGTGCTCAAGCTGAATCCGGAAGCCAAGGCCCCGATTCTGTGCTTTGTGGGCGCGCCGGGCGTCGGCAAAACGTCCTTGGGTCAATCCATCGCCCGCGCGCTGGGACGAAAGTTCGAGCGCATGAGCCTGGGCGGTCTGCACGACGAAGCCGAGCTGCGCGGTCATCGGCGGACCTATATCGGCGCTCTTCCAGGCCGCCTGATCCAGTCCATGCGCCGTGCGGGATTCTCGAATCCCGTCCTGATGCTGGACGAAGTGGATAAGCTGGGGCGCGACTTCCGCGGCGATCCCGCGGCGGCGCTGCTCGAAATCCTGGATCCGGAACAGAACAAAACGTTCCGCGACAACTACCTGGATCTGCCCTTCGATTTGTCGAAGGTGCTGTTCATCACCACGGCCAACACGCTGGATACGATTCCTGCGCCGCTGTTGGACCGCATGGAAATCCTCCGGCTCTCCGGCTATAGCGAAGAGGAGAAGACTCAGATCGCCAAGCGCTACCTGCTGCCCAAACTCCTGCTGCATACCGGCCTGACCGCCGAACAGTGCGTGATCACGGAAGAAGCGCTGCAGAAGGTAATCGCATCGTACACGCGCGAAGCCGGCGTACGGCGCCTGGAACAGATGCTTGGACGCTTGATTCGCAAGGTGGCTGTGAAATTCGCCGAGGGCGATCCCGGCTCCATCGTCGTCCATGGCGAGGACGTTCCGGAAATGCTCGGCCCGGAAGCCATCCTGCAGGATCAGGCCCGCAAGGAACTCCCTGCCGGCGTCGCGACCGGCCTGGCCTGGACCGAGACGGGCGGCGACGTGCTGTACATCGAAGCCGCGCTGCTGCCTGACGGCAAGGAGCTCACCATCACCGGCCAGCTGGGCGAGGTGATGCAGGAATCCGCCAAGACGGCCCGCAGCTACCTGTGGAGCCACGCGGCCGAATTCGGATTGGATCCCAACTTGTTCCTCAAGAGCGGTCTCCACATCCACGTTCCGGCCGGCGGCATCCCCAAGGATGGACCTTCGGCGGGTGTCACGATGACCACGGCGCTGGCGTCGCTCTATTCGGGCCAGCCCGCGCGCAATGATACGGCCATGACCGGTGAGGTCACACTGACCGGCCTGGTATTGCCGATCGGCGGCGTGAAGGAGAAGGTGCTGGCGGCCCGGCGTTCAGGATTGAAACGGGTGATCCTGCCGCGCGGCAACCAGAAGGACCTGCGCGATCTGCCGGAGGACGTCCGCAAGGAGATGGAGTTCATCTTCGCCGATCGCGTCCGCGACGTGCTGGCCGATATGCTCCCCGGCGTAATTCCGAAGATCACGCCGGAGTCGCCCGCCAAAGCCGCGTAATTCAAGTCAGTCAACAGTCGAGGAAACCGCTGGAACATCCTCTACGGATTCCTCGGCGACCCATTCCAGCAGATCCCCGGGCTGGCAGCCCAGTTCCCGGCATAGCGCGTCGAGCGTGGAAAAGCGGATAGCACGGGCCTTGTTCGTTTTCAGTACCGACAGATTGGCGAGGGTGATCCCGACGCGGTCGGCCAGTTCGGTGAGCATCATGCGGCGATCGAGCATCACGCGGTCGAGCCTCACACGGATAGCCATCGAGCCTCCCTATATCGTCAGCGATTGATCTTCCTTCAGCCGGGTTCCCTCCCGGAACACTTCAGCGAGAACCAGCAGGATCAGGCCGCTGACGATCGCCATCCCGTTGATGTCCAGTCTGGGAACAAACCGGACACCCGGCGCAGTGAAATGGCTGCTGAAGTAGTAGCTCCAGTTAAATCGGATCGCGGCATCCGCGATCTCGCCGATGATGACCGCCAAGCCAACCCACCGGATTCTGGCCGCGTTCGCGGCCACGAATGGCCGCCCGTCACGGAGTGTGCGAAAGATATGGCGGAGCTGGGTCAGCACCCACAATCCAACCGCCAACGAAACCATGAGGCCGGTCAAGGTGCCAAAGAAGAACCCGCCCTTCCGGACCGGCAGATGAACTTCCGCCCGGAACTTCCGGAGCTGCGCGTTCTCAATCCCGAGAGACTCCGACGTGACGCGGTACGCGTTCGAATCCACGTCGAAGGATACCGGCAGGCTCAATGTTACGTTGGGTCCCAGGTCTTTCAAGAAGAGGCTGACGACGAGCAAACATGTCACCAGCCCCAAGAAGACGAAGGAGCCGTACCAGGACACGTCTAGCAGAACCTTGATGACCGAAGCGATGGACCCTTTTCCCATTGCTTTCATGGCGACCTCCTTATCGATAAACAATAAAAGAATATCGAAAAACAATATCGAATGCAAGAGTAAAACCTGAATGGGGCGGACCTCAGAGGTCAAGCGACATAACACCTGCGATAAGCTGGCCGAAATGCTTCCGGGCGTTGTGCCGGCCGTGCCCGCTCCCAGAGCGGCGTAGTCCGGACGTTTGACAGCATCCCTCTCCCGGAGTATTTTGAGGGATGCTCGCGATCAAGGCCATTGCCGCAACAGTCTTGTTGACGTCCGCATTGCCGGCGCAATGGCCGAACTATCCCACGCCCGGAGTTCCCAAAGCCGTCGACGGAAAACCCAACCTTTCGGGTCCGGCGCCCCGGACGGCCGACGGCAAGCCCGACCTCTCCGGCGTCTGGCAGTACACGCGCCCGCCGGGAACACCCGCTCCCGCGAAACCGGAACCGGGGAACACCGACATCATTCCTTTGTCGGTACGCACCAGCCAATTCTGGAACCTGGGCGCTTCGTTCAAGGACGGTCTTCCCTTCCAGCCTTGGGCGGCCGAACTGCACCGTGCGCGAGTCGCCGAGAACAGTAAAGACAATCCCGACGCCCATTGCCTGCCGATCGGGGTGATGCAGCTCCACACGCATGGACAGCCTCGAAAGATGGTCCAGACGCCGGGTCTGATCGTCATCATTTATGAAGCCAACTCGGGGCTGCGGCAGATCTTCACCGATGGCCGTCCGTTGCCCAGCGACGTCGAACCGTGGTGGTACGGCTATTCGGCCGGCAAATGGGAAGGCGACACCTTGGTGGTGGAGTCGAAGCATTTTCGCGATCTAGGCTGGTTGGACGTCGAAGGAAGTCCGCTGACCGAAACCGGCAGGATCATCGAGCGCTACCGCCGTCCGGATTACGGGCATCTGGAAATCGAAGTGACCATCGACGATCCGAAAGCGTACACCAAGCCCTGGACCGTGACCGTCCACCAGCGCATCATGCTCGACACCGACCTGATCGAGTTCATCTGCCAGGAAAACAACAAGGACACGCCGCACTTAGTCGGAAAGTAGGGCAGGTCTCCAGACGTCCACGCCCGCGTCCGGCGCAATGTAGGCGGGGCTCAAGCCCCGCGCAGGTCTGGAGACCTGCCCTACTTTGCTAACCTTCCCAGAAGCCGACTTCCGGGCCGTGACAAACAAACGCTCAACAGTCTCTGATACAGTGCTCGTGAAGGAACTGGACCATGCAAAGATTGCTTTTGCCGATACTCGCTCTCTTAGCTGTGCCGGGGAGCGCATTGCTCGCCCAGAACATAACCGGAACGTGGCAGGGCACCCTGAAGGTCAATGGCACCAACGGTTCGGTGGACCTGCGCACCGTAATGAAGATCTCACGGACCGACAACGAAAGCCTCAAGGGCGTGTTCTACAGCATCGATCAAGACCCCACGCCCGTCGCCATGACTAGCATTACGATCAAGGGCACGGCGGTCAAGGTCTCCCTCGTTCAGTTGAACGGAACATTTGATGGAACTCTTAGCGGGGACGGCAACACCATCAGCGGAAAGTGGACGCAGGGCAGTCGCGTACTCCCCCTGAATCTGGTTCGCGTCACGGACCAAACGGCGTGGACCATTCCGGAACCGCCACCCGCGCCCGTGATGCCGACGAGCGCGAAGCCAGAATTTACGGTCGCCACGATCAAACCCAGCCGCCCTGACGCCCCGCGCGGGGGGTATGGCTTCCGAGGTCAGGATGTGACCACCACCAACGTCACAGTGAACTGGATGATCAAGCTGGCCTACAACATGCATGCCAACCAGATCACAGGGGGACCGGCGTGGCTCGATTCCGCGAAGTACGATACGGTCGGACGGCCAGATACTCCGGGCCAGCCCAGCAGGGATCAGATGAAACTTATGATCCAGAAACTGCTCGCAGATCGCTTTCAACTCAAGTTCCACATCGAAAAGAGGGAACTGCCAGTGTACGCGATGGTCGTGCTCAAGACCGGCACGAAGCTCACTGTGAGTGCAGGGGATCCCAATGCTTTTCCGGGAATCGGTTTCGGTCAAGGGCCGGGAGTGCTTTCGCTCGTGGGCCGCAACACTACCCTCGACGGCGTGGCGAACGGCTTGCAGAGCAATATATTGGACAAGCCTGTTGTGAATCAAACCGGCCTGACCGGAAGATACGATTTCCTACTGAGATTCACGCCTGACGCATCCCAAGTGGCCAACTTCGGCGGGCTCGCGCCCGGCAACGCTGCCGATCCCGACGCTCCGCCCGATATCTTCTTAGCATTCCAGCAACAGCTCGGATTGAAACTGGAATCAACCAAGGCGTTTGTCGATGTGATCGTCATCGAAAAAATAGAGAGGCCTTCGGAGAACTAAACCGTGTTGGCTCCCGAAGAATTCCTTCGTGGGGGTCGAAACACAGAATCAATTCTCCGAAGGGTGCTCGATCGTCTTGATCGTGTAGAAATCCAAATGTCCCCTGCGTGATTCCAGCTTCAACCCGATCTGTCCAAGCGAAGGAGCCAGCGGCGTGGTGAACATGTTCTTTTCATCCACCTCGCGTTCCGTCTGGAGCACGAAGTCGTACTCACCAGTCAGCCCGGTTTCATCGACGATGACTCGATTTGATTCGCGCGACAGTATCTCGGCAAAGCGCCCCATCGTCGTGGCGATATACTCAGTGCGGACGTTGCGGTCCTCGGCGCGAGCGTATGTTGCGGAGCGCCCCGGAGTCTTGGTTGGTTGCAGCTTGCCCTTATCGCGCACCTGCAAGGCGTAGAGGCTCTGCTCTTTCGACTCGCGCCCCATCTGGAGATGGAAGCGGTCTTCGAGCAAGCGTTGCAGCATCTCGCGGAATCTTGTGCCGTTGGCCCCGGACCAGGTCGCGTGCAGGTTGTAGAGTTCGGAATCGATCCATCCTGGCGCGCCGGACAGTCGATATGGTTGCAACTCGTATGCCATCTCAATGAGAAGGCGCGCGGAAATGCCGCTGGCCGTGAACCGGCTGCCCGAGAAACTTACTCCGCGAGTGGAATCGGCCGGGCGGATCGAGGCGACTTCGAACTGCGGACGCGTATCCGTCCCGGCACGACGCGCTTGCCCGAAGGCGGCGCACATCAGAAGGATAATAGCGACACTCCGCATGCACTGAGTATCGCTCGGCTTGTCCACTATGTCGACGGGTTATGAGACGGATTCTAGTAAATACCGTCGAGAATCGCCTGGCAGACGTATTCCTGCAGCTCCCATCCCGGAGCCAGCGTGAACGATCGTCTGAACGAATACGGCTTCGTAAACGCCTTTGGGTCTTCGATCATCAGTTCGACATTCAAATGACCGAGATCGGGCCGCTTGTAGCGCTCCGTCAGATGCATCGCGTCGCTATGCGGCTTGCCGGTCGCGTCCAGCCAGCTCTTGTCGTTGAAGCCCACCGTATCCACCACCAGCGTGTCGCCTTCCCACTTGCCGTTGGATAATCCGGTCCAGCTCTCCGGCTCCACTTCCAGGTTGGGCTTGCGTCCATCCAGAAAGAATCGGCGATAGCTGTGGGTGTTGCCTTCCCACAGCAGCGCAATCATATTCGACCGCTGCACGATCTTGTAGGGCAGGGGATTCACGCGCACGGCGCCGTTGGGCAGGCAGAACTTTTCGGGATCGTCCTTGCCCTTGTTCGCCTTTCGCTCGTCGTAAATCTTCTTGAACGCGGGCTGATACGACGGATCGCCGGGAAGCAGCGTGCTGGTGGGAACCCACACTCCCGACAAATCCACCTTGCCGTCCGTTCGCGGAGTTGGTCCTGCGGGAGGCGCCGGAGGTTTCCGCGCCTGAACCGGAGGAACACCATTCACCAAACGTTTCTCGTGATCCCTCGATCCGATGGCGCGGTTCAGGTGCTCGGGGTCCTGATTGTTCTCGTTGCA
>DATIRX010000123.1:0-3228 GCA_035469225.1 Bryobacteraceae bacterium | reverse complement strand
CAGGTCTTCGAGGTCGCCCAGGCGATATTCCAGATTCTTGACGCCGTGACTGCGGGCCAGGCTCGAGCCGAACTCGACCATTTTTTCTGAGTTATCTACGGCGATGACTCTTTTTGCACGGCGGGCCAGCAACTGGGACACGGTCCCCTCGCCGGCGCCCAGGTCGGCGATCACCAGCGGCGGCATCAGCATCAGGAAGGTTTCCGCCAAGCCCTGCCAGGAGCGCCCGGGAACATACTGCCGTCCGAATTTCCCGGCCAGCTCGTCGAAATAGGAGCGGACTTTGTCCTGGCGGCGACGGAGGGCGAGACGAAGGGCGTCGCGATCCTCCCCGGCCTCAGGGATCTCCCTGACGGCATGCTTCAGAACATCCAGCACTTGCGTTTGCGTACCGTTGCCGAAGGCTTTGAGCCTATATAGGATGTTCTTGCCGGTGCGGCGATCCTCGACGATGCCGGCCTGCTTGAGCTGAGCCAGATGAGTCGAGATCGTGCTCTGCCCCATGGCGAGGATTTCCTGCAGTTCGGCGACGGAGAGTTCCTCGCGCTCCAGCAGAAGGACCATGCGGACCCGGCTGGGATCGGCCAGCAGCCGAAGAGACTTGAGGATTGACGCCATGGGGCTCTATTTAGTATTATATCAACGTATCGAGATTCTACGATATAAAAGTTTAAAGGAGCCTTGGAGATGAGCACCGTAGCGAATCCGGCCACGCTGGCCTATAAAGTCGCGGATATGAAACTGGCCGATTGGGGCCGGAAGGAAATCAGCATCGCCGAAGCCGAGATGCCCGGCCTGATGTCGATCCGCAAGAAATACGCCACTGAGAAGCCCCTGCAAGGCGTACGCGTCACCGGGTCACTGCACATGACGATTCAGACGGCGGTTCTGATCGAGACTCTGAAGGACCTGGGCGCGGACGTGCGCTGGGCCAGCTGCAACATCTTCTCTACGCAGGATCATGCCGCGGCGGCGATCGCGGCGACGGGAACTCCGGTATACGCCTGGAAGGGCGAAACGCTGGAGGAATACTGGTGGTGCACGTATCAGGCGATCAGTTTCCCCCACGGCAAGGGTCCGCAGCTGGTGGTGGACGACGGCGGCGATGTGACGCTGCTGATCCACAAGGGCGTGGAACTCGAAAAGGGATCCGACTGGGTCAATAGTCCTTCGGGCAGCCATGAAGAGAAGGTGATCAAGGACCTGCTCAAAGAGGTTCATGCCGAGAATCCGCGGCGCTGGAGTGATCTGGCGAAGGAATGGCGCGGCGTTTCGGAAGAAACCACCACCGGCGTACATCGCCTGTACAAGATGCAGCAGGAAGGCAAGCTCCTGGTGCCGGCCATCAACGTGAACGATTCGGTGACCAAGTCGAAGTTCGACAATCTGTACGGCTGCCGCGAGTCGCTGAGCGACGGCATCAAGCGCGCGACCGACGTAATGGTGGCGGGCAAGGTCGCGGTGGTGTGCGGATACGGCGACGTCGGCAAGGGCTCGGCGCACTCGCTGCGCGGGTTTGGCGCGCGCGTGGTGGTGACGGAGATCGATCCGATCAACGCTCTGCAGGCCGCGATGGAAGGCTTCGAAGTGACTACGGTCGAGGATACGCTGGGCCGCGGCGATATCTACGTGACGACGACGGGCAACGTCGACATCATCACGCTGGATCACATGAAGAAGATGAAGGATCAGGCGATCGTGTGCAACATCGGCCACTTCGACAACGAAATCCAGGTGGAGCCGCTCAACACCGCCAAGGGCGTGAAGAAGACCGAGATCAAGCCGCAGGTGGACATGTATACTTTCCCCGACGGGCACAGCATTTTCCTGCTGGCCGAAGGCCGGCTGGTCAACCTGGGCTGCGCGACCGGCCATCCCAGCTTCGTGATGTCGAACAGTTTTTCGAACCAGACGCTGGCGCAGCTGGATCTGTGGAAGAACAAAGACATCTACAAGGTGGGCGTGTACACGCTGCCGAAGAAGCTGGACGAGGAAGTCGCCCGGCTGCACCTGGACAAGATCGGCGTGAAGCTGACCAAGCTATCGCCCAAGCAGGCGGAGTATCTGGGAGTCCCGGTGGAAGGTCCCTACAAGCCGGATCACTATCGTTACTAGGAGTCAGGAGTCAGAAGTCAGAAGCGCACAGGGCGCGGCCGCTTGTGCCGCGCTCCGTTGTGCGCGGTAATAGCGAGAAGCGCACAGGGCGCGGGCTTATGCCGCGCTCCGTTGTGCGCGGCAAAAAGAATGGCGGCGGGCAGCCCTACTTTAAGGGATGCCCGCCGCTTTTGTTTTTGGTACAGTGGCCGCCGGAGGAACTTTATGAGCGAAGCCAATAAGGCACTGGTCCGCCGCTGGTTTAAGGAAGTCTGGAACGAAGGGCGCGAGGAGACCATCGATGAGCTGTTCGCGGCGAACGGCGTCGGACACGGCTTGGGGGATACGGACGTGACGCTCCACGGCCCGCCAGAGTTCAAGCCGTTCGTGAGGAACCTGCGGGGCGCGTTACCCGACATCCATATGGCGATTGAAGACCTGATCGCGGAAGGCGATAAAGTCACCATCCGCATCACCGTTACGGGAACGCACCAAGGCAACCAGCTGGGAGTTGCCCCCACGGGACGGAAAATCCGAATCGAAGGACTGGTGGTGGTGCGGATCGCCAACGGGCAGATTATGGAGGGCTGGAACAGCTGGGATCAGCTCGGTTTGCTGCGCCAGGTGGGAGCGCTGCCGGCGGCTGGCCGTCAGGATCGATTCACGAGCGCAAAGGCTTAGAGGGAACGAAACACTTCCGTTCCGGCACGTCTCAAACAGGTGTGCATCCAGCCTGGCGTTTGGTTCACCTGGTTCCCGCGGTCCTGTTTCTGAGTTCCCCCCTGCTTTCTCAAACGAAGGGAAAGTCCCGTGCGAAAGCGGCGCCGGCGCTGACATTTGATGCCACGGCCGTCAATCAGGCCCAGGCGGTTCCCCTGCACGAGAAGGACGCCGGCTCGGCGGTGTTGCGGGCGCAGATTCTCCTCGACCGGGCAGGATTATCGGTAGGAGAAATGGATGGGAACGTGGGCAGCAACATGATTCACGCCATCTTGGGCATTCGCGCCACCCACGGATTGCCTCCGGAGCCTTCGGTTGACGATAGCGTCTGGAAGATTCTCAATGCCGATTCCGGACCCGCGCTCACTACGTACACCACTTCCGCGGAGGATTTCAAAGGGCCTTTCGTGAAGG
>DATIRX010000122.1:0-13405 GCA_035469225.1 Bryobacteraceae bacterium | reverse complement strand
TCAAATCCGGCACACCCAGTCATGCCACCGCCCTGATTATGGGAGGTGAAATGGTGGTGCGCGCCTTGGACAACATCCTGCATTCGGTCCAGACCGGAAAGACCGGGTTCCAGAACTCGTTCGGCATGCCGCTGTTCGATTGGTTAGCGAGTCATCCTGCGGAGGCGTCTCTATTCAACCAGACCATGGTGGGGATCCACGGGATGGAACCTCCCGCGATCGCCGCGGCGTACGACTTTTCGGTCTTCAAGACCATTGCCGACGTGGGCGGCTCAACGGGAAATCTGCTGACCACGATCCTTGCCCGGCATCGCGCGCCGCGAGGCATCTTGTTCGACCTGCCACACGTGGTGCGCGACGCGCCGGCCTTGATTGCACAGCGTGGCCTGACGGATCGTATCCAGATCGAAGCCGGATCGTTCTTCGACCGCGTCCCCGCCGGAGCGGACGCCTATATCCTGTCGCACGTCATCCACGATTGGAACCAGGAGCAGTGCTTGACGATCCTGGGCCATTGCCGGCGCGCGATGAGCTCCGGTGGCCGCCTGCTGCTGGCGGAGATGGTGCTTCCGCCCGGCGACACCCCGCACCCCGGAAAGATGCTCGATATGGTCATGCTGACCGTGCCGGGCGGCGAGGAGCGCACCGAAGAGCAGTACGCTGCGCTGCTCGACAAGGCCGGATTTCGGCTCCTGCGCGTGGTGCCGACGGCTTCCCTGGTGAGCATCGTCGAAGCCGCGCCGCGCTAGCCGGGCCGCCGACTTCGCCCGCTTCCTGCAAGGCTACCGGCTCTTGGCAGGCGGCGCTTCGACGCCCGCGAGTTTGGCTTGCTTGAGCGAGTCCCTGAGAAAGGTCGAGGCGCGCGCCTCATCCAAAAAATCGTTCACGGCTCGCAGCTTCGCAGCATCGCCTTTCCGGACCACAATGTTCTGCTCGAGCAATGTGAAATTATCCGGAGCGACTCGCAAGCCGGGGTAGCGCTCGGCGGCTTCCACCAGCCGCGCACGATTGCCGGCATAGGCGTCCACCTGCCCGCTCGCGAACATCTTCAGCATCTCGTCGAAGGGCGGCGCGGCGGTCCACAAGATGACCTGAGCGTTTTTCAAGTGCTGCTGCAGATAGATCGTGGGCGAATTGCCCTCCACGGCTCCAATCTTCACACCCGGCCGGTCGGCATCCGCGGCAGTGCGAATCGAAGATGCGGCGGGAAGCAGGTAAGTGGTCCCCATCAGCAGGTACGGTCCCGAAAAATCCACCAGCCGGGCGCGATCGGCCTCCCAGGCGAGAAAGCCGATATCGGCCGTGGCTGCGTTCAGCCGTTCGATCAGCTCTTTGGACCCGTTGGAAGGCGTGATCGTATACGGTACTCCCGCGCGGCGCGCCAGTTCTTTGACGATGTCGGCGGCCGGGCCGCTGATGGCGCCCGTACGGGTGTCGATGGTTGCCTGCACGGGATTGCCGGCAAGAAAGGTCGCTCGCAGTGTGCCTGTGGGCGCCAGATCGGCGGCGACCGCGGGCAGGCACGCCAGAGCTATGAACAGGAGACGCTTGGATGGCCGCATGCGCCCATTATAGGGCGCTGGAACTATGCGGATGCGGCCAGCACTTCGAGCAGCGCCGCCGACACCGCCTGCGGTTTTTCGCGGGGCAGGAAGTGCCCGGCGCCTGGGATCATCCGCCGTGCAATCAGGTTAGGAAAGGATGCTTTGTCGGCGGATTCGGCAGGCTCCCGTCCACCCAGCGTGTCGTCCGCGCCGCGGAGAATAATCGTGGGCGCTTCAATCCTGGGACGCTTCGCAAGTCTCTCTTCCAGTTCCCTGAACCGCGGATCACCGGGAGCGTTACCGATGCGGTGGCGATAGGAATGAATCACGCAATCCACAAAGTCCGGATTGTCAAACGAGGCCGCTGTCTTCTCGAAGGTTTCGTCGGTGAAGTGCCACGTAGGTGACCAGGTTTGCCATAGGAACTTGCAGATGGCCCGGCGGTTTGCCGTCAGGCCGGCCCGGCCCCGCTCGGTGTTGAAGTAGTACTGATACCACAGGTTCTTTTCTGTTTCCGGCGAGCCCGGCGGAGCGGGATCAATCGTGTTCTGGATCAGGTAACCGCTGATCAGTACCGCCGCGCGTACCCGATCCGGATGGAGCGCAGCCGCGATGCAGGCCGCCCTTCCGCCCCAGTCGTAACCGCAAAGGGCAAAGCGATCCAGTCCCAGCGCGTCCGCGAAATCGATCACGTCCTGCCCGATCGCCGCTTGCTCTGCCATGCGCGGCGCGTTCGGATCGCGGAAGCTGGTCGGCCCATACCCGCGCAGATAGGGAGCCAGGACTCGATATCCGGCTTTTGCCAGCGGGGGGCCGACATCCGTCCAGGCATGCGCATCGTCCGGAAACCCGTGCAGCAGGATCACCGGGAACCCCTGGCCGCTCTCCCGCCCCAGTCGTAACCGGAAAGAGCGAAGCGATCCAGTCCCAGCGCGTCCGCGAAATCGATCACGTCCTGCCCGATCGCCGCCTGCTCTGCCATGCGCGGCGCGTTCGGATCGCGGAAGCTGGTCGGCCCATACCCGCGCAGATAGGGAGCCAGTACTCGATATCCGGCTTTTGCCAGCGGGGGGCCGACATCCTGCCAGGCATGCGCATCGTCCGGAAACCCGTGCAGCAGGATCACCGGGAACCCCTGGCCGCTCTCCTCGTAGCCGACATTGAGTGCCGGAGTCTGGACGCGTTTCGAAGACTGCGCGCGTGCCTGCATTCCGGCCACGATAGCACCGCCGGATGCAGCCAGGAGCGTGCGGCGAGTCATGTGTTTTCGGTTCACGGACGCCTCGCCGGTCCGCTCAGATGCCGGGTGTCCTTCTCATTCTCATTGCAGACATATTCCATCAGCTGGTCGTTGGGCAGCAGAACGTGGGCGCCGGTGATGGTAAACGGCCGGGTGTAAGCGCCCGGATCGTCGATCGTTACCTCTTCCACCAGCGTCCCGAATGTCGTCCGGCGATACCGCTCCACGGTATGGAGCTGTTCGGTATGCGGGTGGCCGACAAAATCGAACCAGAACCTGTCGTTGAATCCGATGGTGTCCACCACCAGAGCATCGTTTTCTCTCCAGCCGGCCGAGTGTCCATACCAGGTCGGATCCAGATTCGAAGGATGCGTGCGGCTGTCCATGAATATCTGCCGGTAGCTGTGGATGTTTCCTTCAAACAGGAAGAACACGTGCGTGGCTGTTTCGACGATCCTCCACGGATACGGAGCCAGGCGCGGCACTCCCGTCGGAAGGCAGTTGGCCTCCGGGTCGTCTTTGGACAGCCGGGCCTTCAGGCTCCTCTCGCCCGCCGGATTCAGAGGGAGCGTCTCCCCCTTCTTCAGTCCCAGCGAAATGTCTTCAATCAGAGAAACGTCCGCCGGACGCCAGACTCCGGAAAAGTCCACTCGTCCATCCGCGAGCCGGGGCGTGGGTCCCGCGGGCGCCGCGGGCAAAGGATTCAGATTGGCGAACGAGTTGGCGTTTCCGGCCTTGGACGGAAGCTCACCGGCCGCCGGAGCCTGGGCCGAGCCGGGCGTTTGCGTGCCAATCCAGATCCCCGCTGCCGTGGCCAGCGCGGCGATCCAGCCGAACGTGCGTTGTTTCATCGCTGTTTCATACCCGCGATTGGCTACCTTAGGTTCTGGTACACCAGCTCCTCGAAGTCGCGCAGCGTCCGGATAGCGCCGCCGTCGTAGAACGGCAGCACCTGCATCATCTGGACGCCGCCGATGTGCTTCACCGGATCGATCCAGAATTCCGTGTTGAAGATGCCGGCCCAGCTCATGCTGCCCGGGCTGCGGAATTTTGCGAACTGCGGGTCATTGGCCGCGATCTGAAAACCGAGGCCGAACTTATCGCGCCCGGCGCCCAGCGGAAACGGTTTGGTGCGCTGTTTGTCGGCGTCCGGCTGCAGCTCCACGAAGATCGAGCCGATGTGGTTCTGGCCCATCATCTTCACCGAGTTCTCGCTCAGGATTTTCGCGGACCCCAGGTGGCCCCCGTTGAGCAGCATCTGGACGAACTTGGAGTAATCCTCGACGGTCGAGTAGAGGCCCCCATCGCCGCGGAACGGAGCCGTCGGCGTCGACGGGATGGGCGCCTTGGGCTGTGCTTCCAGGGCGCCGTTGATGCGGCTGTGCTGCGTCGGCACGCGCGACTGGTTGGCGGCCGGCACGGCGTACGACGTATCCACCATGCCCAGCGGCTTGAAGATGCGTTGCTGGTAGTAGGCTTCAAGCGTCGCGCCAGTGATTTTCTCGACGATCATTCCGAGCACGCGCGTGCTGGCGCTGTAGTTCCACTTGTCGCCGGGATCGCTCAGGAGCGGCAGCTCCCACTCGCCCTTCTTCGTCGCCTGCGTCAGCCGGTACTCGATCGGGTTCGTAAACCCGTAGCCGATGCCGGAGGTGTGGGTCAGCAAATGCCGGATGGTCATCGTCCGTTTCGCCGGCCGCGTTTCGTAGCTTGCGTCCTTCTCGTTGAACTTCGTGATCACTCGCAGGTTGTCGAAGCCTGCCAGGTATTTCGACACCGGATCGTCCAGCTTGAGCTTGCCCTCTTCGAGGAGCATCATGATGGCCACCGACGTCACCGGCTTGGTCATCGACGCGATCGAAAAGATCGCATTTACGGGCATGGGCACGCCGCGCGCAACATCCAGCTGGCCGGCTGCTCCTTCATACAGCACGCCCTCGCGGCCGACCACCAGGCCGACCACCCCCGGCGTGTCGCCGCGACTGACAGCGCTGCTGAGCTGGCGCGACAGCGCGGCCTTGCCGGCGTCTGAAAATCCCTGGGCGCTGGTTTGGGCGGAACCCGTAGGAACCAGCCATCCAATCAAAATCACGAAGGGTATTACGGTTCTGTGCAGTCTCATAATTTGGCCCGACTCGCGTTGGTTCCCTGGCTGGAGCGGCATGTTCGAATAAGCTACGTTCTAACCTATCAAATCGCGGGTTCGCAGGGGTGTCATCGGTCACGTTTTGCCAGAATCAGCTGCTGATGCGCCGGGGCCAGGCTGCGCGCTTCACTGTCGCGGAAGCCCGCATCGCGGAGCATGCGGTCAATCTCCGCGAAGGTGTACGCGTCACCCGAGGGCGTGGTGCCCAGCATTCGCATGGCGAAGAGGGCTCCATCCGGCGGGGAAACGCGATCTTCGTTCGGCACAAATTCGATCACAGCGACCAGTCCCTCGGGCTTCAGCGCCGCCCGGACCTTCCTCAGCAGCTCTACGTTCGTCGTGAGATCGAAGTGATGCAGGAAGTTGGGCAGCAGCGCAACGTCGTAGCCCGTGCCCAGGTCCACCTCGAAGGCGCTGCCCGGGATGGTGCTGAAACGGCCGGCGATTCCCATGGCCTCTGCATTTCCCCGGGCCACGTCGAGCACGTTATCCCAATCCTGAAACGTGATTTCCGCGGCACGGTTGTAGAGTGCCACATGGATGCCGAACAAGCCGTGACCGGCCGCGATATCGAGAACCTTCGCGGGCTCGCCCGGCGTGGTTACCTGCGGGGCGGCGATCCTCGCCGGCAGGGCGAACATGGGAGCCATGTGGCGCGCGAATTCGACCCAGATATTGTCGTTCGGCGCCAGCGTGTGATCGGTGGCTCCGCCGTGGCGGACCAGTGCGGCCACATCCCGATACTTGTTCACCATCGTCGGATGGGTGAAGAAGTCGGCGACAGAACCCATATAGGCAGGCGAGTTCTTGTCCAGCAAGGCGGCGGTGTCGGGCGCGAGCCCATAGGCTCCCTTGGTTTTGGTGAGAAAGCCGTGGACCGTGAGATAGTCGCACAGCACGCGCACGCCTTTCTCCTTGCCTTGGCACAGCGGAGCAATGGCGGCCGCGGTGGTGGCTCCGGCGGCGATGTGGGTGAACAGCTCCAGCTCAATGGCGCCTTTCAGGGCCATGGCGAGTTGATACGAGGTGAGAGCCTGGTGGATGCGTCCGGGGTTGACTTGGCTCGGATTGGACTGCGGGTGCATGGTCAATTGTATCCGGGCAGCGTCTCAAACCACCCGATCCGGTCGAGAAAATCGTGAAATCCGCAGCAAAAAACACTTCTATCAATCATGCTGATCACCCCCATCAATCGAAGTTGATTGCGAACGGGTTAAGAGTATGCGAACTATAGATGATCGCTTTACCGTTGGGGGAGTCACGAGTTCGGGTGGTCCTATCCGTTCGTTCAGCCGTCGGTGGTGCCCGGGTTAGAGCGAGAGGGTCTTTAGTTTTGGGGGGAATCTTCATGAGGCGAATCTCGCTAGTAGCTGTACTTCTTTTGTCTGCTTCAGTCGGCTTTGGGCAGACCGCGCTGGCCACGGTCACTGGAACGATCACGGACACGACGGGAGCTGTGGTTTCAGGCGCCCCCGTTTCACTAAAGAATTTGGACAACGGACAAGTCTATACGGCGGCTAGCTCCGAAACGGGGAATTTCACCGTGTCGCAACTGCCCATCGGCGACTATGATCTAACCGTCCAGGTTCCCGGGTTTAAGACCTACTCGCACACCAAATTCCACTTGGCGGCGGCCCAGATCATGCGCGAAGACGTGTCGCTTCAAGTCGGCGCGGCCTCCGAGTCTGTGACCGTTTCGGCGGAGTCCTCGCTGCTGAGGACCGAAAACAGCGAACTGGTGCACAACGTCACGCTGTCGCAGCTCGAGAGCCTGCCGGTTCTACAGGTCGGCCAGACCAATGATGGCGTCCGCGATATCTTCAGCTCCTCGCGGCTCCTTCCCGGAATCCGGTACCTCAATAGCGGCGCCTTCAGCGCGGTCACCTATACCGTCATCAACGGAACTCCCAGCAATACACTTCAGACTCGCCTGGATGGCGCCACCATGAACCCCACCAGCACGCGCCTTCTCGGGGCGACCATGGAGACGCAGCCTTCGGTAGATTCGATTCAGGAAGTAGCCATCCAGACCAGCAATTTTGCCGCGGAGTTCGGCACCTCCGGCGGAGCGATGGTAAACCTGGTCACCAAGAGCGGCACCAATCAGTACCACGGCACCGCCTATGACTACATCAACAATGAAATCCTGAACGCGGCTACGCCCTACACTGTATTGACAGGCAGTCCGAAGGAACACGTCCGCAACAAGCTCCGCCAGCATGATTACGGCTTCACCATCGGCGGTCCGATTCGGATTCCCAAGGTTTACGACGGCACCAACAAGACTTTCTTCTTCTTCAGCTTCGAGCAGTTCCGCCAGAAGAATATCAATACCACCCTGCCGGCCACCGTGCCCACTGCCGCCTATCGCACTGGCGATTTTTCCAACCTGATCACGACGGAGAATCGCTTAGCATCAACGTCGAGCGGCCCCTACTCGGACCCGCTCGGCCGCACGATCCCCAGCGGTACGATCTTCAATCCGGCCGATTTCCAGGTCATCAACGGCACAACCGTCCGCAATCCTTTTGCAGGCAACAAAATTCCCGTGACCAGTTTCGATCCGGTTGCCGTCAAAATCCTGGCGCTGGTTCCGCAACCGCTGGGTCCGAACGCTTCCCAAGCGGGGTCCAACTATCTGGCGCCCTTCGACCAGAGCCGCATAAGCAATATCCCCTCGGTGAAAATCGATCAAACCCTGGGCTCCAAGTTGCACGCGGCGTTTTACCTCCAACACACCGAAACCCAAACGCCCCGGACCGCCACGGCGGCCGATGACCTGCCGGATAACATTACCGGCTCGGCCATTTCTTACAATGGCCACTACACCATCCGCCTCAACCTGGACCACACCGTTACGCCGACGCTTCTCCTGCACTACACCTTGGGTTGGAACGACTCCGAATTCTTGCTGCAGAGCCAGAATTTCCCCTACGACGCCCAAAAGGAACTGGGCATACCCGGGCAAACAGCGGCCCGCACCTTCCCCATCATCAATAGTGCCTTCGCATTGTCGTCGACCGCGTTGGGCGGCATGAGTACGATCGGCGGAGGGTTTGACCAGCATTTCTTTGAGCGGCGTCCCTCATTTAATACTTCCGCCACGTACGTGCGGGGCGGGCATACTTACAAGGCGGGTTTCGAAATCCGGCAGGAGAAATTTCCCAATTACGACTACAGTTCCTCGGCCGGCGTCTATGGCACGGGTCCGGCCTGGACGAACCAGACCTCGCTGTCGGGAACCACTCTGTCCACGGGATTTGCCGGATTTGGTTTCGCTTCGTTCCTGCTCGGCGGCCTGAGTCCCTTCACCGCTGGAACTACCACTACACAGGGAGCCTCGGTGAACGCACCCATCGCGCTCGCGACGTCGAAAATCCAGACGGCGCTTTATCTGCAAGACACCTGGAAGGTAACGCGTAAGCTGACCCTGGACTACGGCGTGCGCTGGGACTACGGAACCTACCAGAAAGAACAGTATGGCCGAATAGGTTCCTTCTCATCCGCCACCCCGAATCCGTCGGCTTCCGGACGGCTCGGCGCAAGAGTCTATGAGGCGACCTGCGGCTGCAACTTCGCCCATCCTTACCCCTACGCCATCGGACCGCGGCTGGGTGTGGCATACCAGATCGATAGCAAGACCGTCATTCGCGGCGGTTTCGGCGTGGTTTACAACTCCACCTCGAACTCGATCGGCGGCAACTCGAACAATGCGACCGCCGGTACGCCGGCCTTCGGGCAGATCGTGGGACTTCTGAAGGACGGCATCCCAGCCGGCGTCAGCGCCCAGTGGCCGACGTTCAACCCCGCCGCCGGTCAGAGCGTCGGGACCGTCGTGGCCGCACCCACCCTCTCCGATCCGAACGAGGCCCGCCCGGCGCGCCTGCTGCAATGGAACGTCAGTGTGCAGCGGGAGATCAGCCGCAACTTTGTCGTCGAAGCCTCCTATGTCGGCAATCGCGGTATTTGGTGGGAGAGCGGCACCAGCCTGGCTCCCCAGAATGCGATGAGTCAACAGACTCTGCGGAACCTTGGATTTACTGACTTCACGAGTGCGGCCGAATCGTCGTTGCTCACCACGCCGATCGCGAGTCTTAGCACCGCACAGAAGTCCACGCTGGCGTCTCGCGGCATCGGCCTCCTGCCCTATGCCAACTTCCCCAGCAGCCAGACCGTCCGCCAGGCGCTGTTGACCTACCCCCAATACTCCGGGCTTTTGGCTCCCTCGGGCGCTCCGCTCGGGAAGACCTGGTACGATTCGCTCCAGGCCTCGGTCACCAAACGCTTCAGCCATGGGTTTAGTGCCAACGCGAATTACACCTTTTCGAAGACCATGAATCTGACCAGCACGCAAGACCCATTCAACCGGCAATTGGGGAAGAACATCGCCACCGTCGACGACCTTCCGCACCAGTTACGCTTGTCGGCTGACTACCAGGTGCGGAATATTCACTCCACTCTCCCCGTTCTGAGGAACAAGATTGTGGCTTACGCTTTGTCCGGCTGGGGCACGGGCTGGTCTCTGCAGTACCAAAGCGCACCTCTAATGGGTCTGCCGACCAGTTCGGGCAGCACGCCAATCAGTAATTTCCTCGGCTACGGGCCGGGCCCGGCGCAACTCATCCCTGGTGCGAATCCCTGGTCGGTGGACTGGACCGACTACAGCGGCGTCCACCACACCGATCCGCTCAACATCAACTGCCACTGCTTTGACCCGACCAAGACGCAGGTGCTCAACCCGGCCGCATGGACGAACGTTTCCAACGGGCAGTTCGCGAACAACCAAGGCGCGCTGCGCTGGTTCCGGGGCTTCCGCGTACCTTCGGAAAACGCCAACTTCGGCCGCAACTTCCGGTTCAAGGAACGCGTGAATTTGAACGTGCGTGTGGAATTCAGCAATATCTTCAACCGGACGGTGTTGCCCGCTCCTTCGGTCGCAGTGAACTTCGCGAGCGCGCCCGTAAAGTTCACGTCGGGCCCCAACGCCGGCTTGTACAGCTCGGGTTTCGGCACGATCAATCCGACGGCCGGTACCACCAGTCAGCGCCAGGGCTCGTTTGTTGCCCGGATACAGTTCTAGTCCCATCCGACTCTGGGGGCGCGAAAGTCCACTTCCGCGCCCCTAAAACCGGCTCAGATTTCCCGCAGTCCCGTCCCCGTCTAATCCGCCGGCTCGATCCTCAGCACCGTTCCATCGGCGTCGTTTCCCCCCGACCTGCCCTCCGTAGCCACATAGATGTAGCCGTCCGGACTCTGTTGGACGTCGCGGATCCGCATTTTGAGCGGGATCAGCAGTCCTTCGCGCTTCTCCGCCTGTGAGGGCTGATTGAACGACATGCGCACTAACTGCTGCTGAGTGAGCGATCCGATGAAGAGGTTGTTCTTCCACCGCGGAAACTTGTCGCCCGTGTAAAAGAGAATGCTGGAGGGGCTGATCGAGGGCACCCAGAAAATCCGCGGATTGTCCATGCCCGGCCGCGCCCACGGCTGGTCGGACACCAGCGAGCCCGTGTAGTTCCGTCCCATCGAAACCAGCGGCCAGCCGTAGTTGTGGCCCGGCACCAGGATGTTCACCTCGTCGCCGCCCAGAGGACCGATCTCGGCCTGCCACAGTTGGCCGGTCTCGGGATGAATCGCCAGCCCGTAGCCGTTGCGGTGTCCGTAGGTGAAGATTTCCGGCTTCGCATCGGCTCGCCCCACGAACGGATTGTCCGGCGGCACGCTGCCGTCGTCGCGCAGCCGCAGCGTCTTGCCCACGTGGTTGTCCAGCTTCTGCGCCTTCATCCGGAGGCTGGTGTCCTCGCCGCCATTACAGCAGAGCCGGTCGCGGTCGCCGATGGTCACATAGAGCGAGGCGTCCGGACCGAAGAAGATTCTCCCCGCCAGGTTGCCCCCGGTCTCCCACGCGTCGGCTACGAAGATTTCGCGGACGTCCTCCAGCTTGCTGCCGTTCAGGCGCCCGCGCGCGACCGCCAGCGTGATTCCGCGGTCGCCCTGCTTCGGGTAGGACACGTACACCAGCCCGTTTTGCGCGAACTGCGGGTGGATCGCTACGAAGTGGAGTGCGTCACCGCCCTGGCCCGGAGGCGTGGGAGAAGTCCAGACGGGATCAGGCTCCAGCGCGCCATCGCGGATCATCCGCAGCCGGCCGTTTTTCTCGGTCACAAGAAGGGTGCGCCCGTCGGGCAGGAACGCCAGCCCCCAGGGATGCACCAGCCCTCTGGCTACAGCCACGACACGGATCTTCCCGCCCTGTACCTCCAACACCTGAGGCAGCACCTGGGCGCTCGTGTCCGGTACAGCCTGCTGAGCACGGCCAGGAGCGGCCCACAGAAACAATAGGACGACAAAAAGCCCAGAGGCCCGGCGGTATAGAGAGCGGATCATTTTCAAGACGCTAGCTCTCCATCCCCATAATGTCAAGCCTCGCGTCAAGCCTCGCGTCTGGACGGGCCGCGCCAGTCGCGCAAGAAACGCCTACGGTTCGCCGGGCAATGGTCCGAAATCCGGCGGGGGCTTTCGATGCCGCGTGGCCGCCTCGAACGCCGAGGCGATGCGCAACAGCATCGCTTCGTCAAACGGACGCGCAATGAAGTCCACGCCTACCGGCAAGCTGGCTTTGACGGGGCCAACCAGGCGCGTGCCGCCATCGCCATCGCGCACCCGATCCCAGATCTCCGTCGTAAAGCCCGCCGGCACGGTAATCGCCGGGAAACCTTGCTGCCCGATGAGCGACCAACCGATCGGAGGACGGCCATTCGCGTTCGGTTCGCGCGGCGCCGTGAGCTTTCGCGGCGGAACCGTGGACATAGGCGAGACCAGCGCGTCCAGCCGCTGTTCCTGCATGCACTGCAGCAGCAGATTTTGCAGGGCGAAGCGCGTCTGCAGACGCGCCGATGTGTCCAGCACCGTGGCGCGCTCCGCAGCTTGCCTTGCCTGCTTGCGGTCGGGGAAATTGGGATCCTCATAAAACCTGGCCTTCGAGATCAGGTCCGCGCCGGTTTTGATGTTGGCGTCCCCGCGTTCCTGCAGGTAGCGGTCCATCATGTATTTCCCTTCGCCGGGAACAGCCGGTGTATTCAAGCTGCGGAGCGAAAGCGCCTCTCTTGGGAATAGATCCCGATATTGCACGCTGTTGAACAGTACGGGCCCATACTGCGCGAGACAGCCTTGGAACAATTGACCCTCCGCACCCGGATCCACGATCGTCGCACCCAGTTTGCGAAGGTCGTTGAGGGCGCGATCCACGATGTCGATACTCTCCTCGTCGGCCTTGGAGAAGAGCTTCTTCGCCATGTACTCGCGAATCACTCCGATCCGGACGCCGTCCAGGCGCCGCGCCGCCGCGAAGCTGCGGTACGATTGTGCCGGCTTCCTTGCGATGCTGAACGCCGTCAATTCGTCCTTCGGGTCGTAGCCGGCGATGACGTCGAGTAATTTGGCCGCATCTTGCACGTTGCGGCAAATCGGTCCGGTCCGCATGCTCAGGCCCGCGCCCATCATCCCTTTCCGGCTGACCAGTTCCTCTGTCGGCGCCAGCCCCACCAGGCTGTTGACCGACGCCGGCCATCGGATGGACACCACCGTTTCTTCACCGATCGCGCAGGTCACCAGGTTCGCTGCGACCGCGCTCGCCGAGCCCGCGCTCGACATGCCGGGCTCGCGCTCCGTATCGTACGGGTTGCAGAAGGTCCCCCCAAAGGAACTGCGCGCCCCGTCCGTTGCATACTCGGCCAGGTTGGCCTTCGCCAGAATGATCGCTCCGGCATCCCGCAGCCGCTTGACGAACGTGGCATCCTCCGGAGGGCGATCGTTCGCGTACTCCACGTCTGCGCCGGACGTGGTGCGCATGTCGAAGGTGTCGTACTGGTCCTTGATCGCCATGACGACTCCGTGCAGCGGTCCAACCAGCTTCCCGGTCTGCTTGAATTGCCGATCCTGCGCAGCCGCCACCTCCAGAGCGTCGGGCATGTTCGGATGGTTGTCATCCCTGTCCGTCATGCTGCGCGCCTTGCGTTCATCGAAGCCCCAGGTCTTGCGCGCGGGCGGCCGCAGGTTCAGCGTCGAGAGCGCGTTGACCTGCCGGGCGTGCGGTATCGTGGTAATCGGTCCGAGAATCCCCGCCGGCTGGCTCACGCACGTGTTGTTATAGGCCTTGATCCGCTTCAAATACAGCTCGACGAGACCCGCACTCGTGATCGTTTTGGCCGCCAGCGCCCGTTGAATATCGGCAATACTGGCTTCCTGCAGATGAAACTTTGCCGGAGACGGCTTCTGCTGCGCGCCGGCGGTGGCGCTCACGGCAAGAAAGGCGGCCAGCAAGCTGGCATTTTTCCGACTGCGGTTAGGACACAGAATTTGGAACATGGCCTTAGTCAGGGCTTACCGGCAATCAGTATAGTCGGTTTACGCTGCGGGCATCGCCTCTTCCTTGTCAAACGAGTCTGTTGCAGCCGGGGTATCGAACCGCATGTC
>DATIRX010000121.1:0-2758 GCA_035469225.1 Bryobacteraceae bacterium | reverse complement strand
AGGTGGGGTATTTCTCGAAGAACCGCTCCAGTCCGCGGAATCGCTCCGGAATACCTGTGGTATAGTCGATCCGATCCACCCCGACTCCCATACAAGGCGCGCGCACGCCATGCGTGGCGAGCAATTCTGCACGCTCCAGATAGCGCATCTCCGTGGCGGAAGATCCGTCGTCCGTTTCCATGGCGACGCTGATCGGAAATCGCCGGACAACCGTCAAGTGGTCATGACGGCTGACCGCGCTGGCCTCCCGTTCAATCCGGCATTCCAGAACACGGTCCACGGTTTCCAGGAAGTTGTTGCAGTGCGTCTGGATGTGGAAGCCGATGAGATCCGCGCCCAGAAGCCCTTCCAGCAATTCGCGCTGCCAGGGACAGATTCCGAAGGCTTCCGGATTCGGCCAGGGGATGTGCCAGAAGATGGCGACGCGCGCATCCGGGCGGGCGCTCTTAATCATCTGCGGGAGCAGCGCGAAATGGTAGTCCTGCACCACCACCACCGGATTTTCATCATCGCGGATCTCGTCGAGCACAGCGGCAGCGAACTTTCGGTTCACGGCCTGATACTGTTCCCAGTCCTCCGCCCGGAACGTGGGACGCGTATGCGCGATGTGACACAGCGGCCACAAACCTTCGTTGGCGAAGCCCAGATAAAATCCCTGCACTTCCTGGCGGGTCAGCCAGACCCGCCGCAGCGTGTACTGGGGATGATCCGGGGGAACCCGCAAGCGGCCCTGCTGGTCGGCGGTTTCGCGATCTGCGTCTCCTGTCGCTTGTGCGATCCAAGTTCCATCGCAGGCCCGCAGGATGGGCTCAAGCGCCGTCACCAGACCGCTGGCCGGCACCGAACACTCGATTCCTTCAGGCCGGTGGAAATGCTCGTATGGTTCGCGATTGGATACGGCCACCAGGCGGCTTCCGTTCAAACGGCCTTGCACGAAGACGCGCAGGCGATCCGTCGTCCAGTGGAAATCCGCTGCATCGCGCAAGCGCGCTTCTTCCTCTGCGGCGGCCCGCGCGGCGGTGAAGCTGGACGCCAGCCGGGAGACTTCCCGCTGCAACGGTTCGAACTCGGGGTCTCCTGGAAGCCTGGGCGCGGCGCCCTCCACGCCGATGCGCAGACCTCGCAGCCATTGGGCCATCTGCTTCACGGGCCTTCCCAGGCCGAAGCGCAGCGTGATCACGGTCACCGCCAGAATCAGCATGGTTTGCAGACCCACGCTGGCCAGGGTCCGACGCCAGGTGGCCGCTGCCCGCAGGGCGATGTAGCCGGCGTCGTGAAAGATGGCCAGCGTACCCAGCACTGCGGCGCCGCTGCGAACCGGGAGCGCCGCCACGTGCATGAGCGCCCCTCCCAGTTGAACGAATTCCGTTGAACCGTTTGGGTCATCCGGGGCCGGAAGGATCGCGGGGGGCATCCCGTTGATGCGCGCGACCAGCCCGGAGCTGATCGCCAGAGGTACACCGTTCACGTCGTACACGGCCATGCCAACCAACCGGTCTCGATCGTTGGAGCGGTCCACCAGGGTCTGCAATTCACGGTACGCCCCGCGCATCATCAGAGGCTGGATGGCTTTCGCCTGGGCCTCAGCCAGATCGAAGGCTTGCCGGCGAAGATCGCGTTCCAGGCCCCTGCGTTCCGTCTGCACCTGATAGTAGGCAAAGCCGGTCGCGACGGCCGCCACGCCGACGATCAGGAATAATGTGAGCCGGAAAGCCAGGCGCATAACAAATTTTGGTGATCAAGGCGCCCCGTTTGGGCCCTCGCAGCTTAATAGATGCGCCGGCGGATAGTCCATTACATAGTGTGCAGAAGTATTTATAAACCCTGTGCATGCCTTGCTTTAGGGCGAGGCCACGCAGGCCGCCAAGGGCCTTGAAAGCCGCTCGCGCCGTTTAACAGAGCAGATTAGTTGTCTTTGCCTTTGTCTTTATTATCCTGACGATCCTGCTTACCCCGGCCTTTCTGCTCGGGCCGCTGCACCGGCGGCGGAGTCACTGCGGGTGGCGCAGCGGGCTGCGCCGGCGGTTGTACCTGAGGCGGCGCTTGCGGAGGTGGCGGAGGAGCAGCCTGCGGGACCTGCGGAGTCCGGTCTCCCTGCTGACCGCGACCCTTTTGTTGGCCGCCCTGCTGGCGATCAACCGGCGGCTGCACGGGCTCCTGCGGCCGTTGGACCTGAGGCGGCGCTTGCGGAGGAGGTGGAGGAGCAGGCTGTTGCACCTGGGGAGTAGCCTGCGGCAGTTGCTGCTGCCCGCGGCCCTTTTGCCTCTGGTCCGGTTGGCGATCCGCCGGCGGCTGTGGAATCACCGCGGGCGGCTGCTGCGGCTGTTGCACCTGCGGAGGAGCCTGCGGCAGTTGCTGCTGCCCGCGACCCTTCTGCCGCTGGTCCTGTTGGCGATCCACCGGCGGCTGCGGAATCACCGCGGGCTGCTGCTGCGGCTGTTGTACCTGCGGAGGAGCCTGCGGCAATTGCTGCTGACCGCGGCCCTTTTGTTGACCGTTCTGTTGACCGAAGGACTGCCCTTTCCCTTGCTGGGGCGCTCCGCCCGCTCCCGGAACCCTCTGGGGATTCACTTGCCGAATCTCCGGGCGCCCGCGGGAGGGCTGCGCTTGCTGGATCTGGCTCACAGCCGCCCGATCGAGGGGACGTCCGGGATTCGCCTGCAGCGCAGTCTGCCGCTGCGCGAAGGGGACCGGCGGAGGAGGCGGTGTGGCACGCGCCACAATCGGGCGATTGATTACCGCGGCGGGGGGCGCGGCT
>DATIRX010000120.1:0-3632 GCA_035469225.1 Bryobacteraceae bacterium | reverse complement strand
CTTGGATCGCGGCGAAAAGGGCACGCCCCTGATGATCATGCTGGCGGCCAATGCGCCGGACATGGACACCTACAATTTTCTGACCGACAACCTCGGATATCTGCAGGTCCACCGCGGTTACACGCATTCTCTGGTGTTCGCCCCGTTCGTCGCGCTGGTTCCGTTGCTGCTGGTGAAAGCGTTCACCCGCACGCGCTTCACTCTGGTTACGCTGGCCGCTTATGCCGGCTGCGTGCTCGCCGTGCTGAGCCATATTCTGCTCGATTGGACCAATGTGTACGGTGTTCGCCTGATGCTGCCTTTCTCGGCAAAATGGTACCGGCTGGATAGCACCGATATTATCGATCCGGTGATTTTGGGCGTCCTGATTCTGGCTGTCGCCGCACCTGCGCTCAGCGGGCTGATCAGCTCGGAAATGACCGGACGCAAGAAAATCGGCCCGCGAGGCGGCTGGGCGTGGTTCGCGCTGGTGTCGGTCCTTTTGTACGACACGGGCCGCGGGATGGCGCATGACCGGGCCATCAGCCTGATCGACGCGCACAATTACAAGGGCGCTCCGGCCGAACGGATCAGCGTTTTTCCAGTGCGATTTACTGTGATGCGTTGGCGCGGCGTCGTGGAGGGTGACGGGTTCATTTATGAAGTGCCGGTGGACCTGAGCCGCGACTTCGATGCTGCCGGCGGGCACACCGAGTATCCTGCCATCTCCTCGCCGGCGATCGATGGCGCCCGCACCACGCGGACGTTTCAGGTGTTCGAGAGCTTCAACCAGCTGCCGTTTTGGACCTTGTTGCCGGTGGACGATACGGTGCGCGTCGAGCTGCTGGATCTCCGTTTTGGTTCGGTTCAGCGTCCCGGATTCGAAGCCGTCGCGTTCGTGGAGCCCGGCGGCCACGTCGCACGGGCGTATTTCAGTTTCGGGACGCCCCGGTAGATTTCTCGCAGCTCGTTGATTTCAGGCCACAAATCCGTCCCCGCTGCCCCTGTCACCATCCTGCTACGGGTTTGTCATCGAATCGTAATGGTTTGGGAATACGATCAAGGTGACGGATCCGATGAATTCTCCAGAACGTAAACGCGCCCTTCATGGCGTGAAAACCAATCGCTCCTAGGCCGGAACATGAAAAACATTCTCTTTAGCCTCGTGATGGCAGCGAGCCTCACGGCCGCCGCAGATGTCGATTCTACGTCTCCAGAGCTGACGGCTCTGAAGGCTCTTCTAGCTCAGCAGCAGCAGCAGATCGACCAGCTCCGCCAGACGCTTGAGGAACAGAGCCATCTGCTCGAACAGCTCGCCTCGCGGCGCGGCATCGGAGAAATCGCCTCTACCGCGCCGATCCTGCCCGCTCTGCCGGCATCAACAACGCTGGCGACTCCGCTCCCTGCGCCTCAGGCGGCGGTGGCTTCTCCAACGGATGCGGTCCAGAAAGCGATTGATGCCATCAACGGCAATCTTCGCGGATTCCGCCTTTCCGGCGACCTTCGTTTCCGTTTCGATACCCTGAATCGCGCGGCCAACACCGATCTGCCGCCGGCGGACAACCGGGCGATTCCCCAGCAGCGCAATCGGGAACGCTACCGGGTGCGGTTCAACGTCGATAAGGATTTGTTCTACAAGGATGGTGCGGACCGGGCACTCGCGAGCTTTCACCTCCAGCTCGCGACCGATCCCTTCAACAATCCCAGTACCATGGATGCGGATTTTTCCGGCATCAGCACCCGGGCGCCGATTTCCATCGCCGAAGCCTACATGGACTTCAAGCCGACCAAGAGCCTGACGCTGCGGGCGGGTCGCACCACCGAGCTCTACGCTGATAATCGCCAGTTTGTTTACGACGACGACATCCGCTTCAACGGCTTTCATGAGACGTATCGCTGGACTGCGAAGAAGAACGGCTTGTTCGTCCAGTTAGCGGCCGCGCAGTACATTCTGACCGATCCGAACATTCAGGTGGTTCCCGCGGGCTCGCCCTTCCTGGCTGCGGGATATTCGGTCGGCCAGCGGATACCGTCCTCCGCGTTGTTCGACCAGGGCATCACGGTCGGCAGCAATATCGGCAAGAAATGGTCCCACAACGAGACCATCAACTATTTCGCGGTGCGCGAGCCCAACCAGATCCAGCTGGCCTCCACGGCTGCCGGTGCTCCTTTGTTTCAGAACAGTCCGGTTGTCGGGGCGACTCTCATTTCAGCGCTGGGTGAAACCGGCAACGCCACCACTACTCCAGGCGGCGCGACCTACTTCGCCAGTGCCTTCCACGTGGTGCGCGGCGCATTGAACCTGAATTATTCCGGCCGGATGTTCCGGGGGCATAACTATCCCTTCCAGCTGTTCGTGCAGACCACCCACAACACCGGCGCGAGTTTCGACAATAACGGCTACATGGCCGGCTGGAGCCTGGGTCAGGCCGCGCGGCTGGGTGACCTTCAATTTCAATATCAGTACTTCTACAAACCGGCGAACGGTTTTGTTTCCCAATTCACCGATGACGACATCGGGACCGGGTCGGGCGTCAACCTGAAGGGCCACGAAATCCGCGTGAACTTTGGGCTGACACGTTTCCTGGCTTGGGAGAATCGACTCTATATCCAGAATGGGATTTCACGCAGCGATCCTGCAATCAACTTCTTTGTGCCGCTCCAGCAGGGCTACAACACGCAGGTTCGCTTGCACTCACAGTTCGTATTCACATTCTGAGAAGTTGGCGTGAATCGTTTTGTAACGCACGCCTGGGATCATTAGAAGCGAGGAATGACAACCATGATGAGACGAATCCTTTCCACGACGCTGGGCGCCGCTTTGATGGCGGGGATTGCTTCAGCGCAGACCATTAACGTCACGGGCGCGGGCGCCACCTTCCCCTACCCCATGTATTCAAAATGGTTCGACGAATACCACAAAGCTCTCCCGAACATTCAGATCAACTACCAGTCGGTCGGTTCCGGCGCCGGGATCAAGCAGGTCACCGAGGGAACCGTGGACTTCGGAGCCAGCGACGGCCCCATGACCGACGATCAGATCAAGGAGTTCAAGACCAAGCGCGGGACCAACATCCTTCACTTCCCCACCGTGCTCGGCGCAGTGGTTCCGATTTACAACGTGCCGGGCGTGGCCACCGACCTCAACTTCACTCCGGAAGCTTTGGCCGGCATCTTTTTGGGGAAGATCACCAAATGGAACGATCCGGCCATCGCTTCAGCCAACCCCGGC
Organism: Bryobacteraceae bacterium; assembly: GCA_035469225.1. Classification (GTDB taxonomy): domain Bacteria; phylum Acidobacteriota; class Terriglobia; order Bryobacterales; family Bryobacteraceae; genus Palsa-187. Next base: position 421 of record DATIRX010000120.1, on the reverse strand, counting down.
GTGAAGCTTCCCGCCAGCGATATCGTTCCGGTTCACCGCGCCGACGGCAGCGGCACAACCTACATCTGGACCGATTACCTGTCTAAGATCAGCCCCGAATGGAGCTCGAAGGTTGGGAAAAACACTTCCGTGAGATGGCCGGCCGGGTTAAGCCAGCCGAAGAATGAGGGCGTGGCGGGACAAGTGAAGCAGACTGCCGGCTCCATCGGCTACGTGGAATTGATCTACGCTGTCCAGACCAGGATGTCCTACGGCAAGGTCAAGAATAAGTCCGGCGCGTTCATCAAAGCCGATCTGGCTTCCGTGACGGCAGCCGCGGCCGGCGTCACCATGCCCGAAGATTTCCGTGTCTCCATCACCGATCCCGCCGGCACGAACGCCTATCCGATTGCTTCCTTCACATGGCTTCTGATTCCGGAAG
>DATIRX010000119.1:0-12257 GCA_035469225.1 Bryobacteraceae bacterium | reverse complement strand
CCGGGAAGCTGGCGGATGGCATCGGCATCCTCCGGACCAAGGGTCGAGGCAGCACCCTGGCCTTGCCGCACCCCTCCGGTGGTGACGTTCCCGGCATTGACCACGATCATATTGGTCCCGGTGGAGCGCACCTGGGCTTCGATCGCGGATTGCGCCCCGCGTCCGAGCGCGATCATGGTGATCACTGCCGCGACGCCGATGATCACGCCGAGCATGGTCAGCGCTGTCCGGGTTTTATTTCCCTCCAGAGCATCGAAGGCGATTCGGAAAATCATGGGGCTCGTCATCACAAGACTCCAGATCAGACGTGCCGGGCGACGGCGGCGGGAGTCACCGGCGGCGGCAGTCCCGCCAGGTCCATCGAGGCGATCCGGTGGATGGGTACGGCTGCGTCCCGAACCACCTGGCCGTCCCGAAATTCGATGGTGCGGAACGCACATTCCGCGATGTCGCGTTCATGGGTTACCAGCAGAATCGTGATACCGCGTTCGGCGTTCAGGCGCTGGAAGATTTCCATGACTTCGAGACTCGTGCGCGTATCGAGATTGCCGGTGGGCTCATCGGCGAGCAGCAGAGCCGGGTTGTTCACCAGGGCTCGCGCGATCGCGACGCGCTGGTGCTGGCCTCCGGAAAGCTGGTTGGGACGATGGCTGGCGCGATCCGCCAGACCAACCGCGGTCAGCGCCTCCATGGCTCGGGCGCGACGGTCCGCCGCACTCAAGGGGAGTCCGGCGTAGAGCAGCGGCAGTTCGGTGTTACTCAGCGCGCTCTTTCGGGGCAGGAGGTTGAAACCTTGAAATATGAACCCGATCCGGGCATTCCGGAGGAGTGCCAGTTCGTCGCGGGATAGCAACGAGACGTTGCGGCCTTCCAGCCAGTACTCGCCGGACGTGGGCCGATCCAGGCAGCCAATCATATGCATGAACGTCGATTTGCCTGAACCGCTCGGACCTGTGACCGAGACGAACTCTCCCGGGGTTACATCCAGAGTGACGCCGCGAAGAGCATGCACGTCGATTTCGCCGGCACGATATACCTTGCGCAGATCGCGGACCGAGATGAGCGGCTGGACCATCTTCGATGCGTTCATCGGGGGCCTCCGCCGCCGGGTGGACGCCGCTGCGGCATCAGGGGACTGGTGGTCGTGGTGCTGGCCGGCGGGCTTGCGCCTCCGGTCAGGATGTTGGTCACCACCGCGGTGCCTTCGGGGAGATCCAGGCTGAGCAACTCCGTATGCGTTCCGTCGGTGATGCCGAGTCGAACCCGTCTGGCAGTGATGTGCTGGTCGCCGTAGAGCCACACGCGTCCCACGCTCTCCTGTGCAGCCAGCGGCCCGAACAGTTCCGCGGCCGGCTCAGCGGGAGCCTTGGCCCGATTCGAGGGCGGTACGCCTGCCGGCGGTTTGGCTTTACCATCCCGAGGGGCACCTTTCCAGGCTCCACGGTCGCCCGCAGCCGGTTCCTCTCCGGACGGTACGGGTTGGCCCAGGGCCGCAAACATCTCGGCCGTCGGGCGGAACCGCAGTGCTACGTTCGGGACGAGCAGAACGTTCTGCCGGCTTTCAATCCGGATCGTCACGGTTGCCGTCATGCCCGGTTTCAGTTTCAGCTTCGGATTCGGGACATCAATGACCGTCGCGTAGGTTACGACGTTCTGCTGGACTACGGGATTCAACCGCACCAGCGACACCGTGCCGGGAAACTCGTCGGAAGGGAAGGAATCGACCCGGAAGCGCACACTCTGTCCAGGACGGATTCGTCCGATATCGCCTTCATGGATGCTGGCGTTGACTCGCATCTTGGTGAGATCCGCGGCGATGACGAAGAGCGTGGGCGCCTGAAGGCTGGCTGCGACGGTCTGACCGACGTCCACATTGCGCGCAATAACGATCCCGCTGATGGGCGCGGTGATCACGGTCTTCTCCAGGCTGACTTCGGCCTGATTCAAAGAGGCCCGCGCCTGAACCACCTGGGCCTGCGCCGACCGGACCTGCGCCGATGCCGACAGATACGCGGCCTCGGCGGCGTCCAGGTCCATCGCGGGAATCAGGCCATCGGCCGCTAACTTGCGGGCGCGCTCAAACTTGCGCAGAGCATCGGCTTCGGAAAGGCGGAGCCGGTCAAGGTCTGCCTCCGAACGAGACACATTGGCCCGCGCCTGCTCAACCTGGGTCTGGAAGAGAGAAGGATCCAGCCTGGCTATGACCTGTCCCTTCTTAACAGGCGAGTTGAAGTCGGCGTACAGATCCTGGATGCTTCCGGATACCTGGGTACCCACCTGCACTGTGTTCACGGCTTCCAGCGCGCCGGTTGCGCCCACGGTTTCCTCGAGGTCGCCGCGCGTAACCGGCTGCGTGGCGACCTGTGGCGCCGGGCTCCGATGGAGCAGGTACCAGGCTCCCGCTCCCACAGCGGTCATGACGGCAATCGCCAGCGCCATTTTTGGTCCACGCTTCAAATGGGACCTCCCGAGGCCGGGCCTCTCAACAGCCGGATGCTACTTTCGCCAGGGCACGTCCAGCGCCAAAGCGAGGCGCCGGGCTCAGATGCTCGGGCATACGCGGACGCGCCCATCCGGGTGCAGCTCCAGGGAAGCGACGGAATCGGCCGAATCGATCCGTGTGGCGGTTTCACGGCCCCCGTAGCGCCAAATGACGCAACGCATCCCCGAATCTGACTGGGGCGTGACGGCCTTACCGGTAACTTCACTCCTTCCAGCATTTCCGGAAATGGAAACCGCGTTGCACGCTGTTATGGCGCGTACTCTTGTCGCAACGGAGGTGATCGCCATGCTGGTAAGAGACCTGATGACCAAGAACGTAAGCTCGTGCCATCCCGACAACAATCTGGCGGAATTGGCCGCAGTGATGTGGAACGACCGCTGCGGAGCCGTGCCGATTGTGGACGGCTCGTGACGGGTCATGAGCATCATTACGGACCGCGATATCTGCATCGCGCTGGGGACCAGGAACGTCCGGGCCTCGGAGGTACCTGTTCGCGATGTCTCGGCTCCCAGGTACTTCAGCTGCAATCCCGACGACGACGTGCGGGATGCTCTGAAGACCATGGCCGCACAGGAAGTCAGCCGCTTGCCCGTGGTGGATGCAGGCGGGCGGCTGGCGGGCATTCTTTCGATCGACGACATCATCTTTCGGGCAGGCGGCGGACGTTCAGACCTGAGCGATCGTGAGATCATCGACGCCCTGGCAGCGATGTGGGAAGATCGTATTCACCGACGGCAGGCGGTCTCGGAAGATCAAAGCGAATTGACATCGAGTATCAGAATGCCGAGGAACTACCAAGACTTCGCCCGATCCCACTGAACACACGCCGGAGGATAACGCCGGATCGAAGGATGAGCAAACAGACCCGAGTCAGCCACCCCATATACACTCTGCTGCCCACCGAAATCGGGGGCTTCGATTCCCTGGCGGAACTGGCCTTGGATATGCGCTGGTCCTGGGATCATGCGACCGACCAGGTGTGGCGGAAGCTCGATCCCGAATTATGGGAGATCACACATAACCCCTGGGTGGTCTTGCAGACCGTCTCGCGGGACCAGATTGAGCGCGTGTTAGCCGACCCCGTTTTCCGCGAGAACGTGGAGGGCCTGGTGCAAACAACACGACAGGCGGCGACGGCACCCGGCTGGTTTCAGAAGAATCATGCGGACGCTCCCTTGACCTGCGCTGCCTATTTCAGCATGGAATTTATGTTGAGCGAAGCCCTGCCCATCTATTCCGGCGGACTTGGCAACGTGGCGGGCGATCAACTGAAGGCAGCCAGCGATCTGGGCGTGCCCGTGGTCGGCGTGGGACTACTCTACCAGCAAGGCTACTTTCGCCAGGTCATCGACAAGGATGGAGCACAGCAGGCCTTCTACCCGTACAACGATCCCGGGCAATTGCCCATCACGCCGTTGCGCCAGCCGAACGGGGAGTGGCTGCGGCTGGAGATCGATTTACCGGGCTACTCGGTGTGGCTGCGCGCCTGGCAGGTCATGGTTGGCAGAGTGAAGCTGTATCTGCTGGACAGCAACGACGCGGCAAACTTCCCCATTCATCGCGGGATTACCAGCGAGCTCTATGGCGGCGGCCCGGAGTTGCGCCTGAAGCAAGAAATGCTGCTGGGGATCGGCGGGTGGCGGCTGCTCGGCGCGCTGGGGATTCAGCCGGAAGTCTGTCATCTGAACGAGGGGCACGCCGCCTTCGCGGTTCTGGAGCGCGCCCGAAGCTTCATGCGTAAGACCGGCCAGCCTTTCGAAGTCGCACGGGCCGTCACTCGCGCAGGCAACCTGTTTACCACCCACACGGCGGTAGCGGCCGGCTTTGACCGTTTCGCCCCCGCTCTCATCGAACAATACCTGGGCGGATACGCCCGGCAGGAGCTGGGCATCACGCTCCACGATTTGCTGGCTCTGGGGCGCCAGAACCCGGACGATTCGTCCGAGGATTTCAACATGGCGTATCTGGCGCTTCGCGGCAGCGGAGCGGTCAATGGCGTGAGCCGCTTGCACGCGAAGGTAAGCCGGCACATCTTTCTGCCTCTCTTCCCGCAGTGGCCGAAGGACGAAGTCCCGGTCGGGCATGTGACCAACGGAGTCCACATGCCCACCTGGGATTCGGCGCTGGCGGACGATTTGTGGACGCAGGCCTGTGGTAAAGGGCGCTGGCGGGGATCGACAGAATACATGGACCAGGCTATTCGGTGCGTGCCCGCGGACAAGCTCTGGCAGTTTCGCAACGATTCAAGGAGATCTCTGATTGAATATGCCCGGGAGCGGCTATCCCGGCAACTGGCAGTTACAGGCGCCTCATCGGCCGAAGTCAACGACGCGAAGCGCATGTTCGATCCCAACGCGCTGATCTTGGGATTTGCACGGCGTTTCGCAGCCTATAAGCGACCCAACCTCCTGCTGCACGACCCGCGCCGGCTCCTGCGTTTGTTGAGCGATTCCCAGCGTCCCGTGCAGCTCATCATCGCCGGCAAAGCGCACCCCGCGGATGAGGAAGGAAAAGCTCTGATTCAGGAATGGATTCACTTCATCCGGCAGCCCGAGGCACGCCCTCACGCGATCTTCCTGAGTGACTATGACATGCTTTTGACCGAGCATCTGGTGGAAGGAGTGGACGTGTGGATCAACACGCCACGATGCCCCTGGGAGGCCAGCGGGACAAGCGGCATGAAGGTGCTGGTCAATGGAGGCCTCAACCTGTCTGAGCTGGATGGCTGGTGGGCGGAAGCCTACACGCCTGAAGTCGGCTGGGCCCTGGGGGACGGGCAGGAACATGCAGAGGATCCGGCCTGGGACGCTACCGAAGCCTCGCACCTTTACGACCTGCTGGAACGCGAAGTGGTCCCGGAGTTTTATGCGCGCGACGAGCATGGTATTCCTAACGCCTGGGTCGCGCGGATACGGGAGAGCATGGCGCGATTGACCTCGCGATTTTCAACCAACCGGACGGTACATGAGTATGTCGAGCGACACTACCTTCCGGCGGCGGCGGCCTATAATACTCGCGCGGAGAACCAAGGCGCAGCGGGCGAGCAAGTGGTCGATTGGCAGCATGCCCTGGATCGGCAGTGGGGCTCGTTGGTCTTCGGAGACTTGCGCGTAAGAACCAACCAGGATCACCACGTGTTTGAAGTCGAGCTTATTCTGAACGACCTCAACCCGGATGCGGTGCGAGTGGAGCTTTATGCGGACGGAATCGACGGCGGGAATCTGGTGCGGGAGGAAATGGAGTGTGCGCGACCGCAACGCGACCCATCCCGGTGCGTGTATCACGCAAGCGTACCCGCCACACGTCCAGCCAGAGACTATACGGCGCGCGTGATACCCCGCTACTCCGGTTTGGCTGTTCCGCTGGAAGCAGCCCATATACTCTGGCAGCGGTAACCGGCTGTCTTGACGCTAGCGCGCTATTGGACTTGCCCGGCGCGAACCGTAAAACCGGCTCCAGTTCCGGCGCCAGACCCGATGTCCGCCTCAAGCGGCAGCCGGCCTGTGCATGCCGGTTCGAGGAGCATGATGATAGATCGCTCGCAGCGTGTTCATCACGTCCTCGAACGAGACCGGCGGCTTGTCTGTATCGCCATGGTGCCGCGCCTGCAAGGTAACGTCGTCCAGAGACAGGATGCCCACCAAGGCTCCCTTCTGGTCGACCACGGGGAGGCGGCGCACCCGCTCGGCGGCCATGATCTTCAATACTGAACGCAGACCATCGTCGGCGTTGCACAGCACCGCCGGCCGGGAGATGACTTCACCCACGGTGACTTCTCCGGCCCGCTGATTCCGCGTGCCTAGAGCAATGCAAATGTCCCGGTCGGTGATTACGCCGACGACCTTGCCTTGATCGCTGACGACCGGGAGCGGCCCGCAGTCGTGTTCCCACATCAGTGCAGTCGCTGCCGCCAAGTTCGTCTGGGGATGGCAGGAGGCCACAATCCTGTTCATTACATCTTTCACTCTCATGGTTCACTCCTCCGGGGGTGGGCGATCGCTACCGATCCCGATCGGGCGGTCCGACGATCTCCGACTCAGCCTGGTCGAACTCCGTCCGAAGCATCTCGAACTTGCCGCAGTCCGGACAGGTCACCTCGACCGTGGTTTTTTCGTTGTCTACAAAAATCCATTCCGCCTCGGCGCCGCAGCGTGCGCAAATGACGTCGCGTTCGCCTCGTTCGGGATCAACCGTGCGTGCGTTTTCCATGCCCTTCATCCAGCACGCTTATAGCCAAGCCGAGCGGATGGGCAGCCGACATTTTCGCAGGACCGGTGAGCGATCTGAACACATTGCAGGCAGCACATTCATGCTGGAGCTAAATGCCGCAGCGGCCTGCGTGAAAGCGCCCAAAACTCAGCCGAATCGACCGTCGTTGGGCCACTCGGGCATAACCCGCCGGAACGGGAGGATGTACTCTAGTGCCGGATCTGGGACGACGCATTTCCCAGCTCGGGAACGGCGCAGTCGCCTCGCTCCGCGACAAGCCCCGCGTCCGGATTCGGGTTGCGCGTTACCATTCGCGTCGGCAGCACCCACGGCTCGACCAGCACCTCCGGGTCTTCCACCGTGACGTCATACAGGAGGACATCCCCTTGCCGCGTGAATCGCTCCACCACATGCATCTGGCCGGAGTGGAAGAAACCGCCGCGCCCCAGCCAGGTGGCATCGGTGAACCCGGCAGCGTCGAGAACCAGCGTGTCGCCCTCCCAGCGTCCCACGGTATCTCCCAAATAGGTGTACTCGAAATCCGGGTCTTTGCTGCGCTTGCGGCCGTCGGTCGGAATGATGCGAAACTCGCCGTATCCGCCGCCGGCATCGCCTCCGGTATAGATAAAAATCACGTCCTTGTCCGTCTGGATGATGCGCCGGGGCGGACCTTCGCGCGGAACTCCCAGGGGCTGGCAGGTCATCACGGGGTCATACTTGTTGGTCCACATGTCGAGCTCCTGCACTTTGTCCCAGTGCTGCGGCTTGTACACCGGACGACCCAAGCCGCCGAAGCGCGAGGGCGAGTAGAGCTCAAAATCGTAGGTCTGATTATCCTGCCGGGTGACGTCGGATTTCTGCGTCGGACCACGCCGGCGTCCGCCCCCGGTCATGTAGTTCCCAATCCAGTCTGTATAGGTCCAGTTGCCGGTCAGATCAGGGTGCCCGCCCGGCCCTCCCACACGGGGCGTGGGCGCCGACTTGTTCACGGCAGCCTCCGTCTTGGCGATCACGCCCTTCGGGAGCTGCCCGGCGACTTTAATGGCCGCCTGCACGCTGGCGGGAACAGGCGCGACGACATACACGTTGCCGGTCTCGGTCTGCTCCGTCGTCAGGTCGCGGACAACTGCCCCGTTCCGGCGCTCGGTCAGCTTCCCCGCATAGAAGACTTCGATCTTGTTCAGCGGGTTGTTCCAGTCCTGGTAGTTGCTGTAGGTGAATTCCGTGGTGGCCGTTCCCTGCGTTACCACGACGCGCTCGGCCATGAACTTTGCATCCAGGGTCGCGGCCGCAATGGCCCCCGGAACGCCCGGAATCGGGAAGGTCACGACAGGCTTGCCGGCCTCCCACGACACGGACGTCTGGCGCACTTTCGTGACACCATCCGCGAAAAGGGTGCCCGGGTTGGCTCCCAGCCAGAATGTCTCGGTGGTCCCCGCCACGGCGGCCTTGGGTGCGCCCTGAGGACTCGCCCAAAAGCGGATGAGCCGCTCCTGGACGGCCGCCGGCATCGGCGTCGCCTTCCCCTTGGTCGAACCGATTTCGGCGCCGGGCGTGTCTTCGTTCCAGGCGTACAGGCCGCTGACCACCTCGATATTCGAGTACGTTTGTCCGTTCGGCCGCGTGCAAGTGTACTGGATCCGCTGGCTGAAACTCTGATAGTTGGTGCTGGCGCGATACTTCGTCAGCGTGCAGGGCTGTCCGTCGATCTGGATCGTGCCTTTGCCCTGGTATTCGAGCGAGGCGACCATGTCGCGTTCATCGTGACCTTTGAGCATGCCTGTGCTCCACATCCATTTGAAGAGCACGGCCTTCAGGTCTTTGGCGTCCGCTGCCGGCGTGTAGGGTTCAGGAACTCCCCCGCGCGCCCCCTGCGCATCGGCATAATAGGACCCGCCGATGGTGAGAACAACTCCGATCGCGATCCGAATGCGAAAGCTCATGATGGCCCCCTTTGGGCAAAGTTCCCCAACGGAGACCGAGTGTATCACCGCGACCACTCCGGTTCAAACCATCGAATCTAGTCCCAATAGGCGATCAGTCTTCCCATCACAAACATGCTGGTCCAGAGGCCCAACGAGAGAATCGCGGCGACTCTGGCTTTGGCGGGGATGACCGGGGACCGATCGAGCTCTTCGGTCTTACTGTAAACAATCGGGCGGAAGATCAGGGCGTGCACGCCGATGAAACCCAGAATGATCATCTTCGTCCAGAAGATGGGATTGGGAGCATACTTCTCCGCCTCAGAGGCGGCAAGAAGCAATCCCATGGCGATCATGATGGCTCCTCCGGCACGTTTCCATGGACGCAAGCTGGTCACCACTTCGGTGATGGTCAGGCTCTTGAAGGCGAGCCCCAGAAGACGCAGGTCCGTCGCGAGAATCATCCCGCCGAATAGAGCGATGCACGCCAGGTGAATCGACAGAACGATGGGGTATGCCAGCACCGACTCGCTGAACCGCGTGAGAAAGTCAATACTCTGAATGGAGTGCGCGGTAGGCATCACGCTAAACCAGAAACCCCGTGAAGATACCGCCAAACACGACGGAGGTCCACAGCAGCAGAGACACGGCCGCCACCACCTTGCTCAAGAGAGGCGGCGGATTTTCCATCTTCGCCACTTTTCTGTGGATGGTGAAATTGTAGATGAGCGCCGCGGCGAGCACATACATCTTGATCGGAAAGATCAGGTTAACCCGGTAAATGCCGGTCTGCGACAAAAACAGTGCGACACCGGAGAACATGACGAAGAGCAGCGCGATCAGAGTCCACAGCTCGGTGTATCTCAGAATCCGGCCCGCGGTCTCCTGCCGCAGCCCGAGGTTCAACATGCGAAAGTCCACGAGCGCGATCGATCCAACGCCCACGGCAAACCCGCCGATGTGAACACATTCCGCCAGGGCGAATGCCCATTCGGAATTGTTGAGAGTATCGCCGATCGCGTTCTGGAGAAGCATCCTATCTGGATCTCCTTTCTCTCCCGGCGGGACTTCTCCGCCGGCTCTGACTCGATTCTTAAGGACAAAGCCTAGCACACGCTCGATCCGGCAGCGCGCGCGGGGACGCCTGCCAAGAACCCGCCGCGCACAACTTATCGGGAGCCGGATCTAGGTTGGCGCGACCTGGTTCTCCGCGGGTTTGTGCAACAGGTTCACGATCGCCTGGAACAGTTTCGATTTCACGGCATACCGTTGCGGAGCGTGGGTGATGTAGCGCACCACAATTTGTACTCCGTTCACGCCCGTGGGACGGAGGTTCACCGTGGGTTTCGCGGAAAACGCACGGGCTCCATAGCGGGTCGCGCTACGTTCCCAATCCTTGGCGGCTTGTGCGAAATCGGCTTCCGTCTCGCGCTCCACCAGCTTGCGAATCTCCTCGGCCAGCAGATACGCGTCTCCGGTGGGAGGCAAGGTCACCTCCAATTCATCCCAGAGCCACTGTCCGGCGGTCGAGAAATTGAAGTAGTGGCCGTTCATTGCAAAACTGTTGGCGAAGGCCACCTGGCGACCGGTGGGGTGTCCGGTGTCGGTCAAGCCCCCGGATTCGAGCAGGACGGTTTTCAGTATGCCGATTTCGATCACCTCGCCACCCACGCCGTTGATTTCCACCCAGTCGCCGACGCGAATTCCGTTTTTCCCCATCAGGGCGAACCAGCCAAAGAAAGAGAGGATGAAGTTCCCCAGCACTACGGTAAGCCCGGCGGTGGTGAGGCCGATGATGGTGGAAAGCTGGTTGGGAGGACCGAAAATCACCAGCAGAATGAAGGCCAGTCCGATGAATTGCACCGCGACCGAGGCGATGACTTGCCCTTGATACAGACGATGGCGATCGGCCATGCGGAACGACTGGCGAATCGCGATGATGAGCAGAATCGCACCCAGAACGATGGCGAGTATCTTGGCGAGGGAGATCAGGAGCAAATGCAGCACGGCTTTCCGGCGTGCCTGGATCGAGGAGCTCCAGCTCCGGTACACCTCTGCGAGTTGCCGGCAATCCTGGATTCGCTTATCGAGCTCCGCGAGAGTTTTCCTCTGGTCTGACAGCAGACCAAGGCTCTCAATCGTTTCCGCTTCGGCGTCGGGCTGCCGGGGATGGGTTTGTTTTTCCAGCTGATTGTGTTGGCCGGTCAAAGCCATCGCCTGGCCGGCGGCTCTCTGTTCGGCGTCCAGCAATTGCCGGCGCATGGAGCCCAAGGCCAACCAGGCTCGGGTCTGTTCCAGCAGGGTTCCGGTTGGACTGGGGCGCGCGCCCTTGAGAGCCTGCGCAGACTGGCCGCTGATGGCTGCATGACCTTGACGGGCCTGTTCGAGGGCGGAATGCGGATCGCCGCCCTGCCGCGCCAAGTCTTGCTGGGCCTCATCCAGCTCATCCTGATCGAGCGCGAGTTGCGCGTTTGCAAGGTCCAGCAGGTCGACATACTTCGGATCCGCCTGTTTGGTCAGTTGCGCAACGCGGCGATGATCCCAGGCGACCTGATCCTTCAGCTGATTCACCCGATCTGCCAATTCCCGTATCGGCCCGGCGGAGGGCGGCCGATAGGCAGCGGCCTGGCGAAGCGCCGTTGCGAACGCCTGGTCCAGCTCGTGATCGGCGAGACGCAGCGCTTCCCGAGCATTCTGCTGCTCGTCGCTGGTTTCAGCCAAGGCGGCCATCTGATTGGCGGTTTCCAGAAGCTGGGTATCGACAGCGGCGACCTGCCCGGCGGCCGCGCCCGCAGAGGGAACGGAAGGCGGACTGGGGGCATCGCGCGTTGCGTACACCGCAAGCAGACAGGCCAGCAGCAGCAATGCGAGAATCGCCGCCGGCAAGGTATGGCGCCGTATCACAGTAGCCTCTGTGATGAGGATACGACATGCGGTTCGATACCCCGGCTGCAATCGACCCGTTTGACAAGGAGGGAGGCGATGCCCGCAGCGTAAACCGACTATACTGATTGCCGGTAAGCCTTCGCTAACGCCATGTTCCAAATTCTCTGTCCTAACCGCAGTCGGAAAAACGCCGGCTTGCTGGCCGCCTTTCTTGCCGTGAGCGCCACCGCCGGCGCGCAGCAGCAGGCTCCGGCAAAGTTTCATCTGCAGGAAGCCAGTATTGCCGATATTCAACGGGCGCTGGCGGCCAAAACGATCACGAGTACGGGTCTCGTCGAGCTGTATCTGAAGCGGATCAAGGCCTATAACAACACGTGCGTGAGCCAGCCGGCGGGGATTCTCGGACCGATCACGACGATTCCGCACGCCCGGCAGGTCAACGCGCTCTCGACACTGAACCTGCGGCCGCCCGCGCGCAAGACATGGGGCTTCGATGATCGCAAGGCGCGCAGCATGACGGACAAGGATGACAACCATCCGAACATGCCCGACGCGCTGGAAGTCGCGGCTGCCCAGGATCGGCAATTCAAGCAGACCGGGAAACTGGCTGGACCGCTGCACGGAGTGGTGATGGCGATCAAGGACCAGTACGACACCTTCGACATGCGCACCACGTCCGGCGCAGACGTGGAGTACGCGAACGATCGCCCTCCGGAGGATGCCACGTTCGTCAAGCG
>DATIRX010000118.1:0-3210 GCA_035469225.1 Bryobacteraceae bacterium | reverse complement strand
GCGGTTGTAAACGTCGTTGATCAAGTTGGGAGCCGGAGTCAAGTAGGTAGTATCGGCGCCCACGCCGAGATTGAGCTCCTTCTGCCAGGTGAAGGCCGAATCCACCGTGAGCCCGTGTGACAGGCGCTTGGTGACTTTGGCTTGCAGCGAATCGTACCAGGTGGTGCCCAGAGGCGGTCCGAGGAATCCCGGGATTCCCAGGAACTGCGGTTGCGCGCGCAATACCTGATTCAAGGTATTGGTTGCCGGGAAGCCTGGATACACATTGTTGGGATTGGCGAGGAACGGAAACCGTGCAATCACGTTCGGAGAGCTGATGCGAGTGGTCAGTAGCGAGCGGTCCGTCGGGTTGCTTATATCGATTCCCCAATTCGTTTTCAGCTGGGCCGGATCGAGCGAGTTGTAGTCCTCCAGCGATAGTACGGGAGCGGTCCACCACGCTCCGCGATTACCGACATAGTTGGCCTCGATGACCAGGTCATGCGTGATCTCGCGCTGCAGGCCGATGCTCCACTGGAAGATACGCGGCGGGCGGCCGGAGTTCCGGTCGATGTGGGTGAACGGACTATAGGGCGGCCGCACGCCTGGCGCCACCTCGAAGGGACGCGGCGCGTAGTTCGGCCACACGTTTACAGGATTGCCGAAGCGATTTCCCGGCGCCAGCGGGTTCCCGTCAATCAGGAAGCCGGCGGACTCTCCGAACCCGGATGGGGAATGGGTGAGGAAATCGTTCGCGCTGCGCCCGAGGTTGGCCTGATTGGGCGCGGTTCCGTAGGCCAGCCCGGCACCCATGCGGAGAACGGTCTTGGAGTTGATCTGATACGCGGCGCCCAGCCGCGGTCCCAGCGCCCACGGGTAGTTGTGGTTAAAGCTGCAATTGCAAACGGCTTCATAGATCACCGTTCCAAGCCGGTTGGCTGCCACCGGATTGGGGCGATCAAAGGCCACGCTGGACATCCGGCCGTACTGCTCTTTCAGCAAAGTGACGTAGTCGTAGCGCAGGCCATAATCGAGCGTAAGCTTGCGCGTCACCTTCCAGGAATCCTGGATGTAGCCGGCGTAAGAATGATTACCCAGGCGCATGACCGCTTGCACGCCATTGTTGATGGAGCTGGACGCACCCAACAGATAGCTGGCGTAGGAGAATCCGGTGGATGCGTTCGTCCCTCGTCCATCCTGCCAGGGATCGGCGGTCTGGGTCCCCGCGAAGGTGAAAATACCGTGGGCGCGGGAATAGGTGTGGGTTGGAAATCCCTCAAACAGCGCCTCACCGCCGGCCTTGATGCTATGGTTGCCCTTCACCCAGGTCAGGTTGACGTTGAAGGTCGGTTTGTCGTCAATGAAGTATTCGTAGGGAGCAAAATGACCAGTGGATTGGGTGAAGCCCCCGCGCGAGGTGTCCCCGCCGAAAATGATCTGCGGGAACAGCTGCGATGCGGAGAAGTTGCCGCCCCAGCCCAACTGGCTCTGGTCATACGGTGCGGTCAGGAAGGACTGGTTCAGATACATGAGGCCCGCACCCACGTGCAGCAGCAGGGTCGGCGTCAGGGTTTGGTCATAGTTAATGCGAATGGTCCGGGTAGTGGCATCGTTCTGCTGGCGCGCGCTGATGGGATCCGGGAGGCCGTCGGCGTTGGGGGTGGTGTTCCGGTTCTCCGAATAGTACCCGGCCAGCTTCATGGTCGAGCTGAGGCTGTGGTCGATTTTGAAGGAAGGAATGGTGGTGTAGCGATAGTTCGTGAACGCGGGAATGGGATAGTTATTGACCACTCCGGAATTCAAAGGCAGCGGTATGAATCCCTGAATCTTGAGCGCCACCTTATCCATCTGATCCAGCGGAACAGCATTGCCCACGAAGGGGTCGCGAACGGAGGATCCGTCGGGGGCAACCCTGGTGCTCTTGGGGTTGAAAATCTGATTCTGAAACAGCGCAGTGCCCGCGGAATCGGTTGCGGGCTGGCCGGCGATGGTCAACCGGTTGATGAGCGCCGCGCTGAAATTGCCCTGCCGGTATGCCGTGGTCGGAACCGTGGTGAGCCGGTCGGCGACAATCTGGTCCTCGCGGAACTGCTCGAAGTTAAAGAAGAAGAAACTCTTGTCGTGACCGTTGTAGATTTTAGGAATGGCAATCGGGCCGCCGAACATGAACCCGTAGTTGTTGCGGCGCTGCGCGTTGCGGATATGCTCCCCGCTACGCCGGCTGTTGGTGAGGCCGGCGTCGGTGAAGGGCGTACCGGCGTTCAGGATTTCGTTCACGAAGTAATCGTAGGCGCTGCCGTGAAACTGGTTGGTGCCGGACTTCATCGTGTAGTTAAAGTACCCGCCGCCCGCCTGCCCGTACTCCGCCGCGAAGTTGGAGGTTTGGACGGTCACTTCCTGGATGGCATCCAGGCTCGCCTGGGACACCTGGTTGAACTGGCGATGCTCGCCGTTGGTGGCGTCCTGGCCCTCGATGCGGATGGACTGCGTGTTGGCCGGCATCCCGTTCACGCGCAGCGTATTGTCGTTGGCGAAAGACGAGCCCGGAATCAGGTTGATGGCCTGCAACGGATTTCGCACGTTGCCCACGCCGGCACCGAAGCCCAGGTTGATGACCGGAAGGTTGTCCACCCGCTCGGTGGTCATGTTATGGCTCAGCTCTCCGCTCTCGGTTTTAAGCAGGGCCGTGGATTCGGTTACGGTTACGGATTCGCTGGTCGCTCCGACCTCCAGCGGCACGTCTACGCGAACGGTGCCCGCCACCTGGACGGTAATGTTCTGGCGGATGAACCTTTTGAACCCCGCCACCGTGACGGTCAATTCGTAGTTTCCGGCCGGCAGCTGCGACAGCGTGAAGTTGCCGGTGTCCGTGCTGGCGACCTCATAAACGGTGCCGGTGGCGACACTTTTGGCTTCCACCTTGGCGCCGGCGACGATTGCGCCTGCCGGATCGGAAACCGTACCCGTGATGGTGCCGCGATCGGACTGAGCGAACGCAGCGGCAATAATAAGGAGGAAAAAACAAGCCAAACCCGCGAATGTCCTCATGACAACCCCTTTCCCGTCGAATTGATGTTGAACGTCCCCGCTGTCGTCCAGGCCGAGGCTCAGACAGACAGTTTGGGTGAAATGCTATACCCCGGTCTCAAGCAAGTCAAGCGGGGTGCGACAGCGGGTGGCGAAACGGAGAGCCTGAGGTCCCGGCCGCGTCCCTGCCTCACCAGCCTAAAC
>DATIRX010000117.1:0-4014 GCA_035469225.1 Bryobacteraceae bacterium | reverse complement strand
GCTGCGGTGATTCTCCTTCAGCTGGTCGATCTCGGCGCCGGTCGACCGCAGTTCATCGCGATACTCGGCGAACACATCCGGATCGGCATAGCGAAAACCGTAGATCGATTGGTTGATATCGCCTACGCCGAAAAACGTCGTGCCCAGCAAGGTCACCAGGCGCCACTGCAATCGATTGGTGTCCTGGAGCTCATCCATCAATACTTGATCAAACCGGCCGGAGAGCTGCCGCCGCACGGCTTCGTCCGATTCCAGCAGCCGGATGGTGAACTCCTCCAGATCGGCGAAATCGACCGCCGACGCTTGCCGTTTCTTCGCGCGATAGGCGACGCCCACCCTCGTAATCGCCGTCCTTAGCAGTTCCCTCAGGCCGGCATACCGTTCTCCGATCCACTGCGCTTCTAACGCGGGCAGCACTTCTTTTTTTAAACGCGCCGCCGCCGGACTCCTGCCCACACGGGTCAAGTTGAAATCGAACCGCCCCAGACTCTCCAGATCCGGTTGCGAAAGAAACCGCGCGGCCCACTCCCGCAGCCGCGGACCATCCGCTCCCCCTGGAAGCGGCCCGGTAGCCAGCAGGTTCGCCAGGCGCCGGGCTTCCATCCAATGATCGGCGGGAGCCCCAGCGTCAGGAATCTCTGCCATCCCCGAAAGCCGCATCGATTCATACACGCTGAGGAGACTACCCGCCAGATCCGGCTGTCGGCCGTCATCCTGCGTCGAAAGATCCAGCGCTTCCAGCAACCGGCGCATCTTCTCGGGTTGCTCGCGATACATCGCGTCCAGGGTTGCTTCCGCGGCTTCGCGCGCCAATCGGTCCGCAGCGGGCTGATCTAAAACCGTGAAATCCGGCGCCAGGCCCGCGCGGATGGCGTTTTCCTGAAGCACGCGCGCGCAGAAACCGTGAATGGTGGAGACCCAGGCCCGCTCGATCGCCTCGCGCCGCGCCGGCTGCCCCGAGAATCGCTGGATCAGGCGACTCTTGATTTCCGTGGCAGCTTTTTCCGTAAACGTGATGGCGAGAATTCGCGCGGGATCCCCCGCCCTGCTTTCCACCAGCCAGGCGAATCGCTCCGTAAGCACGCGCGTCTTCCCCGACCCGGGACCGGCCACCACGCACACGTTTTGGCCGGAGCGCTCGACAGCGCGGCGCTGGTCCTCAGACAGAGTCATAGGCCTTCTTTACCAGCGCCATGCTTTCCACGCGGCAGATGTCGCCATAGTCGCACCACCGGCATTTCCGCGGATCGGCGGGGCGAACGGCGATTTCTCCGGCCGTGATCGCTTCGTGCGCCTGGATCGCCGCGCGCTCGGCGTTTTCGGCCAGCTCCTGAAGAGCCTCGCGAGTGGCGCTGGTTCCCAGCCCCGCAAGATGCGGGATGTTGACGTGCCAGCCGTCCCACACCACGTCCTTTTTCAATCCGCAGAACAGCATTCCCGCGGGTTCGAGTCCGAAAGTTCGCGCGGCAGCCGCCAGATACAGGCCGCCTTGAACCGCATGTCCTTCGCCGGTATCCTCCACGCGCTCTTTGATTTTGTTTCCTGCACTGTATTTGTAGTCGATCACCACCGCCCGCTTGCCCGGGTCCGTATCGATTCGATCGATACGGCCGGTGATCGACAAAAGCGGATTCAGCGCGTAGCTGAACTTTTCCTCGGTACGCGTGGACCAATCGAGCGCAAACTGGTCATCCTCCAGGAAGCCGCGAAAATGCCGCATCAGTTCTAAACGAACGGCCTCGGTGCGATATCCCTCCACAATCCTGAGACGCGCACATTCTTCTTCGAAGATCTCATCCAGAATCGACGTCCCCAGCAAGGGTGCGTGCGTCCACTCCGCCAGCGCCCGATGGAGCATGCTCCCCTGAACCAGCACATCCAGCCGATCGCGTGGCGCGGGAGGACGCCGCCGCAGCCGCAAGGTCTTGGCCGCAAAAAACTGAAACGGGCACTGCAGAAAACTCTCGATTCCTGTGGCACTCAGAGTCTTATGCACAAAGCGGGGCGGGTCTTCAGATGCGTGCCGGACGCCCAGGTCAGGTCCGGCCGGCGGCCTCACGCTCGGCCCGGCGGCTGGAAACTCGCCGTCGAGAAAAAACGATGGCAGCGTTTCGTCACCCTTATCATCAAAACGCGGATAGCTGAGGACGGTTTCCTGCGTCGCCCGCGTAGTGGCCAGCTCGAACAAGAAGCGTTCTTCCAATTGCCGGTCGGCGGCCGTATCCAGCCCCGCGCGGCGGCGGCCGGCGTCCCCCAGAATCGGATCTTCGCGATGATACTGCGGGAAATGACGCTCGATGAGGCCGCATACGAAAACCACCGGCAACTCCCACTGCCGCGCCTCGTAAACGTCCATCACGTGGACCACGTTGCGGCGCGCATCGGGAAGTCGAAGCTTTTCCAGTGCCAGGGCGGTCTCCACCTGCTTCCAGAACTCCGCCAGCCCGCACCGGCCGGATTCTGCGAGTGCGATCGCTGCCCCGTCGACGATTTCATCGAACGCTGCCAGCGCGGCGAAGGTCGAGCGCCACAGGAGCACTTGATCCCGATCTGCGCCATCGGTGATCGAGGGTGGGGGCAGCAGCCCACGCAGCGTTTTCAGCCGCTCCGACCATTCAACGGGCAGCAGCCGGTCCCGCCGCCATTCGTCGAGACGAGCAAATTGGTCCAGGCCCGCAGGCAAAGGAAGGCCCGCCGCAGGCAGCCGGTCCCTCCAGGCGAAATCCAGTTCGTCTCCCATGGGTTTCGCGCCCAGCCCGGAAACCGGCATGCGAACCGCCGCCAGCAGCGTCGCATGATCCCAGCCCGCTAACATCGCCCGGATCACGCCGGTCAGAAAAATCAGCGCCGGATGCGATCCCATCGGCTGATGAAAGTACAACCGCGCCGGAATCCCGAAACGAGCCAGTGTCGTCTCCACCACGCCGGCATACGGCTCGCGGGAGCGCAGCACAATACCGATCTCCCGAAACTCCCGGCCTTGGGCGGCCAAGACCAGAATGCGGCGGGCAATCTCTTCGGCTTCGCGCTCGATCGTCGCCGCGGAAAACCCGCCGTGCACCCCCGTACGCAGCGGGGTCGAAAGCCGCTGCTCTTCGAAACCGCTCGACAGCAAAGTATTGCGAAGACCCTGCGCGCCCGGCCAGTCCGGAAGCGTAATGGTGACAGGCCCGCGGCCTCCCAGAGCCACCACCAGCGCGGTCTCCGCAGCCGACAGAGTAAAGAATCCGTCCAGGATGATGTGCTTTGGAAGGGTCTCCGCTGGCAGAGCATCCACTGCGCTCCTGAGGCGCTGATGGCGCAAGCCCATCCCCCGAACCTTCAGGTTGCGTTCCACCTCCTCCTGCAGATCTTCCAGATCCGCCGGCAAAGCTGCGCCAGGCGCTTCTTCAAACAGCTCCGCCAGCGCCCGGCGAAAACCCGGGAATCCGGCCACATCCAGAAAGCGCGGAGGGCGCAGCTTTTCCAGAGCTTGTTCGATAAGCATATCCAGCAGAGGAGCCGGTGCCGCGGCGGCCCGGGAACGTTGATCCAGAAAATGCGCCAGCGTGCAGATCTCGCCCGGCCGGACCGGGACACTCGAGCGGGCCAGCGAGTGGCCGATGTGCTCGACCATGGTCGCCGTAGGTAAGACCAGCAGCGAACCCGGCCGGGAGCAAAAGCGCTCCATCGCAATGCGCGACTTGCCGGAAGCGGGAGGCCCCGAGATCAGGAGGTTCAAGTTCCCACTATAGCGGGGATTTATTTCTGCCCGAGCGCACCGCGTGAGGCTGCGTTGTGCGCGATTATTTCTTGGTTTGCTCTCCGAGCTGGGGAACCAGTTGGTCCATCATCTTGTCGAATTTCTCGCGCTGGCCGGGCTGCAGGATCTGCACGATCCGGGTTCGGCCGGTCGAGCGCAAGTCATCCAGCTGGTCCTGGAGGCTCTCGTAATAGTGGCGATAGTCTTCCAGAACCACCGCGATCCGGTCCGTCTGTTCCTGGGAAAGATCCAGCTTGGTTTTGAAATCCTGG
>DATIRX010000116.1:0-2403 GCA_035469225.1 Bryobacteraceae bacterium | reverse complement strand
GTTCAGTCCGTAGAAACCTGATGAGATCATGTCGAAAGAAAAGTGTCCCTTGGAATCCGTGTTAGTCGAGCGGCATGGCGTAAATGTCCTGCAGACCAGCGTGACCTCAACTCCCTTCGCTGACGGGCTCACGCTTCCGCTCAGGCGTCCGAACGAGTCCCCTGAAGGTAGCAGGACCAGATCGCGAAAAGGCGATCCACATCCGTTCCCGACGTCGAGAGGAACCTCGGGAATTTGCTTCTTCTCTCCTTCTGCCAGATCGACGGACCTAAGCGTGAACCGCTTGAAGCCGATCACGCTGAACGACAGTGTGTATTTGCCCGCTGGCAGATCCAAGAACTGGAAGACTCCAGCATCGTCGGTTCGAGTCTGGTATTTCTGGGCACCTGAGTTCAGTTCCACGTTCGCTTTCGCAATGGAGGCACCAGTCGCGTTCACTACTGAGCCGGTAAGGCTCGCGGCCTGAGAGAGCGGGATCAACGAAATCGCGGCGATGAGCGCGATCCTCATATCGGAAAAACTCTGAGCAAAGCATACACCACTGGAATGCTGAACAGGCTCGAATCGATACGGTCGAGCCAGCCACCGTGGCCGGGTAGTGTCGTCCCGCTGTCCTTCATCCCCGCGCCGCGCTTGAAGGCAGACTCGCACAGATCGCCGAGCTGGCCAGCGATGTTTCCACCCGCCGCCACGGCCAGCACCAACCAGATGGGAGCCGACGGAATCAGGTAGTGCGCGTAGATAACGGCAGCTAGAACGCCGCCGATCACTGACCCGACGGTTCCTTCCCAGGTCTTCGAAGGACTCACGCGCGGAGCGAGCTTATGACGGCCCAGAGTGCGGCCGACGTACAAAGCCGCGGTGTCGCCCGCCCAGCTCACCAGCAGCGCGATCATCAACCAATGGGAGTTGATCTCTTTCAAAGCCAGAGCTGCGCGCCATGCGCCGAAGATGTAGACGATTCCCAAGAGCGCAGTCGCCGCGCCCGGCATGGCTTTCGCAAGATCCAGCTGGCGTAATTCCACGACCATCAGCGTCACAGCCAGAATTACGATCGCCACCCAGGCTGGCTCTGGAGCAAACAGCAGGATGAGTCCGGCCGCCATTCCCGGATAGCCGGACTTCGCTATGCCTTGCGCGCCGGCGATGGTGTCGAACTCATGGAAGGCGATCAGGCCGACGGCGGCCATCAGCAGCAGCAGAGTCCATGAAGGACCCGCCAACACAACCCACACTACGATGGGAAGCAGGACCAGCGCGGTGATGATGCGCTTCATCGAGCGGGTACGCCGACCGTCTCGGGCTCGTTGACCTCAGATCCACCCAGTCCGCCGTAGCGCCGGTCGCGCTTTTGGTACTCGAGAATCGCGCGCAGGAGTTCCGCCCGGGTGAAGTCCGGCCATAGCGTCTCGGTGACGTACAGCTCGGCATAGGCGATCTGCCACAGCAGGAAATTGCTGATGCGCATTTCGCCGGAGGTGCGGATCAGCAGGTCGGGATCGGGAAGGCCGGCCGTGTACAGCCGGTCCGAGATGGCCTGCTCGGTCACTTCCTCGTGATCTTTGAGCAAAGCTTTCACGGCGTCCACCAGCTCGGCGCGGCCGCCGTAGTTGATCGCCAGGTTTAATCGCAGACCTTGGTTGGAGGAAGTCTTGCGAGTGACATGGTCGAGCTCGGCTTGCACGTGCGCGGGCAAGGCATCCAGGCGTCCGATCGCGGTAAACCGAATATCGTTCCGCATCATGAGCGCCAGCTCCGCGCGCAGGTAGACGCGCAGCAAGCGCCACAGCGTGTCGATTTCGACGCGCGGCCGTTTCCAGTTTTCGACGGAAAACGCATACAGCGTCAGAGCGCCCACGCCCATCCGCGCGCAGGTTTCGACGACCGCCCGCACCGCGGGGACGCCGGCCTGATGACCCGCCACGCGAGGCAGGTTGCGCTGCCGGGCCCAGCGCCCGTTGCCGTCCATGATGATGGCGATGTGCGCGGGGATACGCGAGGAGTCGATGGCTCGCGCCAGCGCAAGATCCTCCGAGCCCGGCGCGAGTGCCTCCAGCAAGGCTTTCATTTACAGTGACCATCGTACCAAGTGGCTGCCCGCGTTATATCCTTGAACAAGGTCCTCCGTTTTGGCTTCCCGAATCCTACTGACACTGTGCAGTTGCGCCGCCATGACCCCGTCGCTGTGGGCGCAGCAGGCTCCCGCCCCCGCGGTGGATCCCGCGGCGGCCCCGGTCGCCAACGACCGCGTGCTGGGCGTGCTGCCGAATTATCGGACCGCGGAAGAGAGCGATCCTTTTACGCCCTTGAGCACGCGCCGGAAGTACTACATCGGATACAAGGATGCCACGGACTATCCGATTTTTTTCGTATCCGCGGCGCTGGCGGGTCTGGGACAAATGA
>DATIRX010000115.1:0-2886 GCA_035469225.1 Bryobacteraceae bacterium | reverse complement strand
AACGACCGGCAGATCGTTGCCCGGGTATCCGTAGCTGGTGAGCAGCTCGCGGACTTCTAGCTCGACCAGTTCGAGGAGTTCCGGATCGTCCACCATGTCGACCTTGTTCATCGCCACCACGATGAACGGCACCCCCACCTGGCGCGCCAGCAGGATGTGCTCGCGGGTCTGGGGCATGGGGCCGTCCGTAGCCGCCACAACTAAAATGGCCCCGTCCATCTGCGCGGCGCCGGTGATCATGTTCTTGATGTAATCGGCGTGACCGGGGCAATCGACGTGGGCGTAGTGCCGCTTGGCGGTCTCATACTCCACGTGCGCCACCGCGATCGTGATGCCGCGGGCTTTTTCTTCCGGTGCGTTGTCGATCGAATCGAAGCTCCGGAACTTCACCTTGGGATTGTGCTTGGCCAGCGTCTGCGTAATCGCCGCCGTCAAGGTCGTCTTGCCGTGGTCGATGTGTCCGATGGTGCCGACGTTACAGTGCGGCTTGCTGCGATCGAATTTTTCCTTCGCCATGTATGTCTCGCTCTCCTGGACTCGGAAGCGCATAGGGCGCGGCGGCAACCTCGGATCTTCTCGATACTGCCGCCGCGCTCCGTTATGCGCGATTAGAACTATGGAGCCGTTGATCGGGATTGAACCGATGACCTCGTCCTTACCAAGGACGCGCTCTACCAACTGAGCTACAACGGCCCTGCTTAATTCACTCGCGCACAACGCAGCCGGGCGCGAGCGTTTCCGTCTTAAAAACCATCGAGCGCGTCCGGCGCTGTGCGCTCAAAAACCTAAGTAAAACTCTGGTGGACAGGGAAGGATTCGAACCTTCGTACCTCGCAAGGAGGGACAGATTTACAGTCTGTTGGCTTTAACCACTCACCCACCTGTCCGATGCTACAACTGCCCCGGATTTGGGGGGCTTTCAGGACTAGAAGCTAGTATAGCAAAGGCGCCCAATGCGTTAGAATAGCAAAGGAAACCCGGGCGGGAGTAACTCAGTGGTAGAGTCACAGCCTTCCAAGCTGTTGGTCGCGGGTTCGATTCCCGTCTCCCGCTCCAATCGTTCCAGTGATTCGAACGAGTATGCCGCCGCCGAGTTCCGTTGTACGCGGTTGGAATAAGCAGGCGCGGCTACCATGAAGGAAGGCCGGGATAGCTCAGTTGGTAGAGCGCTAGATTTGTAATCTTGAGGTCACCGGTTCGATCCCGGTTCCCGGCTCCAGACCCGTTTCGCATGCGGTTGCGAATCCTTCAAATGACGCCTGCGGATTTGAGCTCGCGCAGTTCCGCCTGGGTATAACCCAGCAACTCCCCATAGACTTCGCCATTGTGCTCGCCGATGCCGGGCGGCGGTTGATCGAAGCCTGCTGCCGATCCAGAGAACACAATCGGAAGGCCGGGCCCGTAGACATCGGCATCCAGCGCCCCGGGATGCTGCAGCCGGACCGTTTCTCCGCGGGCGACCACCTGCGGGTCGCGCACGGCTTCCGCTGGACTGCGAACCTCGGCGGCCGGGACGCCGGCCTGCGCCAGGATCCCGACCACATCCGCGGTTTGACGCACCGCGGTGAACTCGCTGACCACGCGATCCACCTCGGCGACGTTCTGCACGCGGGCATCGCGAGTCCGGAATCGCGGGTCTTCGCACAACTCCGGGCGTCCGATCGCATGGAACAAAGAAGAAGCAAACGCTTCCGTGGGCGCGCAAATCGCCACGTAGCCGTTCGCGGTGGCATAAACCCCGAATGGCGCCAGGCGAGGCACGGTCTGCCCGGTGCGCTGCGGCACCCCGCAGCGTTCCAGAAGATCGAAGGGCTCGGAAGCGACCATCGATGTCATCACGCCCAGCATGGAAACGTCGATGTGCTGCCCCACACCCGTGCGCTGCGACTGGTGCAGCGCGGCAAGAAGCCCGATCACGCCAAACAGCGGGGCACACAAATCGGCGAACGGAACACCGACGCGCACAGGGGGATCGCCCGCTGCGCCCGAGGTCATCATGGCGCCGCTGAGAGCCTGGATGATGGCGTCCATCGCCTTCCCCGAGCCTTCGCCCTGGCTTCCGAATCCGGTGATCGAGCAGTACAGCAGCCGGGGATTCATGCGATGTACGTCCGCATAGCCGGCGCCCAGCCGATCCAGCACGCCGCGGCTGAAGTTTTCGACCAGCATGTCGGCTTTCGCCACCAGCCTCTCGAACACGGCGCGGGATCCGGGATGCTTCATGTTCAAAGTCACGGCCTTCTTGTTACGAAGCCGGTTGATGGCGGATACGGAGATGTCCTCCGGGTGCTGGCGCGTCAAATGCGGCCCTTCGGGACCGATGTAGGGAGCGTTCGCGCGGCAGGAATCCGGACCCGCCGGGTTCTCGATCTTAATGACGCGAGCCCCCAGGCCAGCCAACAGAAACGTAGCGTATGGTCCGGCCAAGGCCGTTGTGAGGTCGAGAACGGTGATGTCCTCGAGTGGACGTCGTTGCGACATCGTAGGATGCGACATCATAGATTCCTTCTGCGGTAGAACTGGACGCGATCCCCAGTCCATTCGAATGCGGCGTTCAGCCCTGCTCGGGCGCTGATGTCCTGAACGTATCGCGCGACCGCTTGCCCGCGTTCGTCATTTCCCAGGACTTCCGGCTGCGAATAGCGATTCACGAAGCAGGGGCGATAGCCGGCGGTCCGGACTCCGCTCCGGTCGACCTCGCAGCAGGCGAGGATGGCATTCTTCGCCTCGGGATGAAACGGGTAGGTTGTGTACTGGGGGTCCGGTTCAAAATCGAACAACTTTCGCCGGCGTTCGGCCCACGCGCGGCGTTCCGGACTGGAATTTCCATCGACGTTCAGCGCTTTGGTGGCGATCGCAAAATTGCCCAGTCCGTGAAAGATCGGG
>DATIRX010000114.1:0-13336 GCA_035469225.1 Bryobacteraceae bacterium | reverse complement strand
ACGTAGGGAAGACAATTCACTTCGTGGATGCGCTCATTGCAGGCGGCGTGAAGAACATCGTGTTCTCCTCGACGTGTGCGGTGTACGGGAATCCGGAGACAATCCCGATCACGGAAGCCGAACAGAAGAAGCCGGTCAATCCCTACGGCGAAACCAAGCTGTTCGTGGAACGGATGCTCTACTGGTACGGCATCGCGCACGGGCTGAAGTGGGTGGCGCCGCGGTACTTCAACGCGGCCGGCGCCGATCCCGAAGGCGAGTTGGGCGAGGTGCACGATCCGGAAACGCACCTGATTCCGGCCGCGATCGAAGCGCTGCTGGGCCAGCGCCCGCAACTGGAAGTATACGGAACGGACTATCCGACTCCCGATGGGACCGCGATTCGAGATTACATCCACGTGGTGGATCTGGGGCGGGCGCACATTCTCGCGCTCGAGTATCTGCACCAGGGCGGCGAATCGACCGCGGTGAATCTGGGCACCGGCGTGGGCCAGTCCGTAATGGACGTGATTCGGGCGGTGGGCGCCGCCACGGACCGCGAGGTCCCGCACGTGCTGCGTCCCCGGCGCGCGGGCGATCCGCCGCAGCTGGTCGCCGATCCCGCCATGGCCAAGCGCGTGCTGGGCTGGACCGCGGAGTTCCGGGACATCCGGCGCATCGTCGAGACGGCCTGGGCCTGGCACCAGCGGCCCGTAACCGGGTAGCCATCCGGCCGTGATATAGTATCTCGACTCAGACTTCCCACGTAGGAGAATTGCATGAAGCAGCCCGCACTTGGCATTGTGTCGACCGTCCTGATCATGGCGGTCTCCCTGGGCGTCATTTCCCTGTTCGATTTCGCGACGTTCGGCAGTTGGGTGATCTTCGTCATGGCGTCCATCATTCCGATGGAAATCGTCATCGGCGTGACATGGGGCGCCAATCCGGGCTTCGTCAGCTCTCAACCCCAGCCTTTGAAGGGAATTCTGCTGGTGCTGGTGAATATCGTTGTAGGTGTGATCGTGGGTGCAATCTGCCACGCGGTGGTGGGCGGCAGCATTGCTCCGCCGATTCCGATTTTGGTCCTGTTCGGCATCGTTTCGGTAGTGGTCACGTTCTGGATGACCATCATGTTTGGAGGATGGCCCTTCACCGGCCTGATCAAGAGTCCCGTGGGCGCGGGCCTGGTGATTCTGGCGGCGGTCTACATCATTAACTACCTGCTATTCCGCTTGTTTTTCGATTTCAGCTTTATGGCCGGGGCTCCGTGGTATCGGGCGAATCTGGATCCCCACGGGATGTTTAACGGAGTGAACGCGCAGGTGTTCTACGTAACCGCGCTCACCTTCCTGTTTGTCATACTGCACTTCGACCTGTGGCCCTTTACCTCGTCGCCGGCGGTGATGAAGCAGCCGGTGCTCGGCATCGTGTGGACGCTGCTGGCGCTGGTGCTGGGCGCGCTGGCGTACTACGCCGGCGTGAATACGATGGGCATGGATCCGATGATGTTCCTGATTTCCGGGCCGATCCCGTTCATCTTCGGAACCATTGTGGTCCTGAATATGATGCACAATTCGCTGTTCGCCAAGTTCACCCAGCCCTTGAAGGGTGTCTTGAACTGCGTGGCCGCCCTGGTCATTGGAGTCCTGCTGGCGAAGATGTACGGGGCGCTTGCGTCCACGGTGACGGGCGTTCTTAAGCCGGGTCCGCCCACCAACGATTTCGAGATCTGGCTGGCGACGGCCCTGCTCGGCATCACCTTCCCGTTTCTGATCTTCTTCGCCGAGTTTTTCAAGATGTGGCCGCTGCAGAGCAGTAAACCGGAATAGACTAGTTGGAGAAGAGGAATTCAACACATGCTACGCGCAATCGACGAAAACACCATTACCGACGCTGCCATTGAACAGATGGCGTCCACGCCGAACCCCCGCCTGAAACAGATCATGGAGCCGCTGGTGAAACACCTGCACGCCTGGGCGCGCGAGGCGGATCTCACTCCGGAAGAATGGCTGCAGGGAATCAGTTTCCTGACCGCCGTGGGCCAGAAGTGCACGGCCTATCGGCAGGAGTTTATCCTGCTTTCCGACACGCTGGGGCTGAGCTCGCTGATCAACTCTCTGCACGACAAACGTGCGGCTGAGGCCGGCACCAAGAGCAGCCTGGTGGGGCCGTTCTACCGCCAGGATTCACCCGCCATGAAGCTGGGCGATTCCATTGTGACCAAGCCCAGCAAGGGGCTTGAAGTGGTCCTCTACGGACGGGTTACGGACAAAACCGGCAAGGCGGTTCCGAATGCCTCGGTGGAAGTCTGGCAGCCGGATGAAACCGGCAACTACGATTTGCAGAAGCACGATCCCTCCGAGATGGACCTGCGCGGCCATTTCCACACCGATAGCGACGGCCGTTACTACCTGCGCACGGTGGCTCCGCTCGGCTACATGATCCCGATGGACGGCCCGGTGGGCGACATGATTCGCGCCCAGAAGCGCCACGGGTACCGGCCCGCGCACATTCACTTTATAGTCGGCGCGCCGGGATATCGCGAAGTGGTAACCGCACTGTACCTGGCGGGCGACCCGCACGTCGATTCCGATACCGTGTTTGGCGTGACCGAATCGCTGGTGACCAAGGTCAACGACAAGGACCCCGGATCGCCGATCCCGACCCTGCCGAGCATCAAGTTCGACTTCCAGCTCGCGCATGCGACCGTCAAGGATATGACCGGGCGCGTGGGCGCCGATCCGTCGCAGATCGTGGCTAAAGCGTAATGGCGCTGAAAAAGGGGACAGCCAACTCTGTCCCCTCCCGTAGATTCTTAACCTAGCGAACTCGCGTGGCAGTGGACAGAGTAGGCTGTCCCCTTTTTCGGCGTTAATTTTGTGGGATGGTAAAATACCTCTTCCCGTGGAGTTCCAAGCTCTCTATTACCAGGACCGCCTGAAGATCGTCAATCCCGAAGGCGATGTCGCCATCACCACGCTGTGGTCCAAGGTAGAATCCGCATATCAAGTGCTGGAAGAAGCCGGCGTAGATCTGGCGCCGGCGACATCCCGCATCGGGCCCATTGCCAACCTCTATGGAAACGGATTGCCGCAGATGCTGCGGAATCTGCTGTGGAATCCGCAAATCCGGCGCATTGTGATCGTCGGCAAGAATCTTTCCGGATCGCGCGAGTGGATCCTGAACTTCTTCGAGCACGGGCTGGAGGAAGTGGAGTTCCTGGGAGCCAAGGCGTTCCGCATCCGCAACACGACACGAACCATTGACGGCTGCGTGCAGCCGGAGAACTTCGCGAATATCCCGGTGTTCACTGTACTGGGCGATGTGGGCGATGCGGCTACCAAGACCGCGTTGAAATCGCTTTTCGATGCGCTGCCGCCGGCCGACGTGAGTGATCTTACGCGGGTGGAGCCGCCACCGATTCCGGAACCCGTGGTGAGCCGCTTCCCATCGGAGCCGCGCAGCCACACGATTGTGCGGGACACGCCCATGGAGGCGTGGTCGGAGCTGATTTTCCGATTGTTCCGCTTCGGCCATCGCAACATGGTGGCGAAGAAGAGCGGTCCGGAAGGCCGCGTTGAGCTGCAGAACATCAAGGCGATCATTGAAAAGCCGGTGGAGGAGCCGGACGAGATCCTCCAGCAGTATGGGTTCAGCCGCGAGAAGTTCGAGGGGTATCAGCAGCGGATTCTGGATGCGAACAAACCTGCGGATCTGGCGTACACCTACGGCAATCGCCTGCGGGGTTATTTTCCCCATGTGGATTCTCTGGAGATCGCGGGGCGGAGGCTGCGGGAAAAGCCCGAATCTCGCCACGCCTATATCGCGCTGTGGGACAACGCCCGGGATCTGCCGGAGGGCACCGACACGCCCTGCTTCGTTTCGGCGTTCTTCAGGAAGTTCGAAGGCAAGCTGACATTGACGGCCACCTTCCGCTCCCATAATGCGATGGAGGCCTGGCCGGAAAATGTCTACGGGCTGATCGCGATCCAGCGATTCGTTGCAGAGAAGGCCGGCATGGACCCAGGGCCGCTAACGGTGTTCAGCCACTCCATCAGCATCGATGTTTCCTCGCTCGAAAAAGCCCGCAAGATCGCCACCAGCAAGGAATCCGACGAGGTGCACGATCCGGCCACGGGCAAGCTGGGGCCGCGCATGGATCCGAACGGAGCCTTTACAACCACATTCGACCGGGCCACGTGGGAGATTGTCGTGGAGCACTCCTACGACGGCATGAAGCTCCATGAATACCGCGGGAAGAGCGCGGAAGAGATCGAGCGGCAACTGGGGCGCGATGTGGCGCTGTCGGAAATCTCGCACGCGCTGTACCTGGGCCGCGAGATCGCGCGCAAAGAGTTTGAGATGAAGGCGGCTCGCGCGAAAGAGAAGCCTGAATGATCGTCTTTTTCGATATCGGTTCGACGCTGATCGACGGGCCGAAGCTCGGTCCGGCGCGGCGGCTGGCCGATATCTTGGGGCTTGGCCCCGAAACGGTCGGCCAGTTGGAGCACATCCTGTTTCGCTCGCCTGCCCGCGATCCGGAGGAGCTGGCGAATACGCTGGTGAATCGCCTGCGTGTGAATCGGGCCGAAGCCCTGGAGGCATGCGCGACGCTCTGGAACGCCCAGCTTCAGGAAGCCTACGTCCTCCCGGGCGCGCGCGAAGCGGTCGAAAAGCTCAAATCGGCAGGCATCCCCCGGGCGTATCTTTCCAACATCTGGCCTCCGTTTTACGCACACTTTCAGCAGGAGTTCGCGGAGGAGGCCGAGCGCCAACCCCGGTTTCTTTCCTTCGAGACGGGTCTGATGAAACCTGACCCGGCATTCTTCCAGCTGGCCCTGCGCGCCGTGGAGGCCCGCGCGGAAGATGCCGTCATGGTGGGCGATACCTACAAGAACGATATCCGCCCGGCCATCGAGCTGGGCATGCGCACGGTGTGGGTTCTGCACCGGCCTGAAAAGGAGAGGGCTGATCTGGTCGACGTGCTGAACGGCGACGCGCCGCCGCCGGATCTCACACTCGCTTCGATTGGAGAATTATGCAAGGCGTCACTTTATGCAAATCACTAAACATGAGCTTCTGACCGAAGCCGATCTTCTCAGCCGCCTGAAGCGCACGCGCCTGCGCGGGTTCGATCGCGTCGAGGTGTATCGCGACGCGACGCTGGAAGTGGTGGAAGCCGATCCGGAGTCGCTCACGCCCGCGCAGCGTTACGTGTTGCAGGAAGGAGTGCAGGCCATCCTGGACGTGGCGGACGCCTTCGAGCCGCGCGGGATCGACGTATTCGCGCTGCGAGGCGCGCTATTGTTCTGGCCGGAGGGTTCCGATCCGGAGGGTCCTCCGATTCCCTTTCTGCCGCCGATGATCGAGGAATCCGTCGAGCGCGACGGCAGCACGGTGTTGCTGATCAATGACGGAATCCACCGGGTGTACGCCGCGCGCAAGCGGGGACGGAAACTGAATGTGGTGATCGCCCGGAATGTGCCGCCGCAGTATCCCTACTACGCCTACGCGTTACCGCAAGGGTGGGCGCAGGTGGACGAACTGGTGGAACTGCAGGAAGGGTACCAGAAGAAGGAATATCGCAACCCGGAGAATTACAAGGCGCTGTTCCGCGACTTCAATGAAATCTTTGAAGGTGTACAGAAACAGCGCCCGCGAAGCAATCCCGCCCACCTGAAGGCGTGAGTAGGGCCGGCCTTCAGGCCGGCCGCCCAGACTATTGCTGCTTGCCGCCGTCGTCGGCGGATCCGCTGAAGATGCGCTTGCCGTCAGGCAGCGTCACGTTGCGGGCGTTGCCGATGTAGACGCCCTGGCCGTTGACCGGATCCTTGGCGCGAATGCCTTCGATGACGATCGTATCGCCCTCCTTCAAGGAATTCTTGGTCCATCCGTTCCTGCGGAGCGAGTTGGGGGGTCCTCCCTCGAACTGCCACTTGGCGACTTTTCCGCTGGCGTCTTTTGAGTCCACGTAGATCCAGATGTGCGGATTCATCCAGTCCAGCTTGGTGACCACGCCGGTCACGGTCACTGTCTTGGTCGGATCGAACTCCGCGGAGATCGAGTGGTGCGCGAGCATCGGTACGGCCGCCGCAACCACCAGGCTGGCTGCAATCAGAACGAACTTGGTTGTCATTAGGAAAATACCTCCAAATACTTCGAACTAGAGTACTATCAATAGCTTGACCGTGTCAATGGGGCTCATTTTGGGGCTCCCTTGGCCGGAAAGTTCTTCGCCAGATAATCCACGATTTGGTCTCTCTCCTGTTGTGTGACGTCGGGATCTTCCTGGAGCATCTCCAGCACCTTATCCTGCCACTCCGCCTTGGTGGCGCGTTTCGCAACGACGCGTTCCAGGGAATGGCAGGCCGTACAAACGGCTTCCACCAGTTCTTTGCCGGGCCCTTCTGGAAGCGCGGGGGGAGGCGCCTGCGCGGCATGTGTACTTGCCGCGGCTACCGCAAGGAGAATCAACCCGAGCGATTTCACGACCACAGTTTGGTGATGAGATTTCCCCCGGTGACCGTGGGCCGCTCCGCGCGGCCGTTGTGCATGTACGTGGTCCTCAGGTGATCCAGCCCCAGCAGATACAGGATGGAAGCGTGAATGTCCCATACATGATGCGGTTCGTCGACGGCACGAAGGCCGATTTCGTCCGTGGTGCCGATGGTCTGGCCGCCCTTCACGCCGCCGCCTGCCATCCACATGGTGAAGCCCCAGGGATTGTGGTCGCGCCCGTACTTTTCCGGAGTCTGCCCGGCGGAGATTTGCGCGAAGGGGGTGCGGCCGAATTCGCCGCCCCACACGACCAAAGTGTCCTTCAGCATGCCGCGGGCTTTCAGATCGGCGAGCAAGCCGGCGACCGGCTTATCGGAAGCCTTGCACCACTTGGTGTGATTGTTGTTGACGTCCTGGTGAGCATCCCAGCCGGAGCCCGAACCGCTGTAGACTTCGACGAACCGCACGCCGCGCTCGACCAGTCTTCTGGCCATCAGACAGTTGGCGCCGTAGACCGCGGTCTCCTTCTCGTCCATGCCGTACAGCGCTTTGGTAGCGTCGCTTTCCTTGCTCAGATCCACCGCCTCGGGCGCCGACGACTGCATCTGGTAGGCCAGCTCATAGGAGCGCGTGCGGGCATCCAGCTCGGTGTCGTCCTCTTTGCCGCGACCGTACATCTCGTTCAGCTTCTGCAGCAGGTCGAGCTTGCTGCGCTGCTGCTCATCCGTGGTTCCGGCAGGCGGTTTCAGATTCAGGATGGGGGTGTCGCCCTGACGGAACAGCGAGCCTTGATACGTGGCCGGCAGGAATCCCGAGCCGTAGTTCTGCACGGAGCCCAGAATTTCTTTGTCGTCCTGCATCACCACGAAGGTCGGCAGATTCCGCTGCGCGGAGCCGAGCCCATAGGTCAGCCATGCGCCCAGCGAGGGACGGCCGGCCAGGATCGAGCCGGTGTTCATCTGGCACACGCCGCCGACGTGGTTCACGGCGTCGGACTGGCAGGACCGGATGACGGCCAGATCGTCCACGTGCTGGGCGATGTGCGGGAGCCAGTCGGAGACCCACAGGCCGCTCTGCCCGTATTGCTTGAAGGGCCGCCGGGAAGGGAACAGCCCGTCACTGGGCTTCGCGCCTTGGGCGGTCAGAAGTTGCTCAGGATGAAACGACGCCGGGACGGGCTGCAGAGCATACTTTTCCAGCATGGGCTTGGGATCGAACAGATCCACCTGGCTCGGCCCGCCTTCCATGAAGCAGAAGATCACGTTCTTGGCGCGCGGGGTGACGTGGGGTTTCTTGGGCGCCAGAGGATCGGTGGCGGCGTATCCGTCCTCGGCCATCATCGCGGCGAGCGCGATCCCGGCGAGTCCGCTCCCCGCTTGCGTGAAAAACTCGCGGCGGCTGGAGACGTTCCAGTGGTGTTTCAGCTTGTTGAGTATGGGATCAGCCATGGTCGCCTCCTAATTGATGTACAAGAACTGGTTCGAATCCAGCAGCATGTGCGACAGATCCACCAGAGCCGCGGCGCGTGCCGGATCCATACCCGCGGGCATGTTGTTGGGCAGCGGCGGCTTGGTTTTTGCGTCGGCCAGGCGCTGCGCCATAATCGGCATCTGCCGGGCCAGGAAGTCCGTGGCCAGCTTCTGCTCCTCGGCGGATGGCGCTCGCCCATAGGTGAGCTTAAAGGCGCGATCGACCTGGGCATCCGGGGTCAGGCCGCTGTCGTTCAACACGCGGCCGGCCAGAGACTGCGCCCATTGCAGGATCAGATCGTTATTCAGCAGGTCGAGTGACTGCGAGGGCGTCACGGTGTTCTTGCGGAAATCGCAGCTCTCGAAGGTATTGGCCGAATCGAACTCCTGCAGCATGGGGTAGCGCAGATTGCGGCGCACGAAGATATACACGCTGCGGCGATTGGCCTGTGCGATGTCCTTCTCGGTCTTCCAGCCGCCTGCGGCCGCAGTGGCCGACAATTCGGATAAGGTTCCTGCGGGAACCGGCGGGAAAACTCCGGGGCCGCCCATCTTGGTATTGAGCAGACCGCTGGTGAACAGCATGGAATCGCGAATTGCCTCGGCCTCCATGCGGCGGCGCGGCCAGCGCCACAGCAGCTTGTTGTCGGGATCCGTCCCGGCGGCCTTGGCTTGCAGGTCGGCGGATTGCTGGTAGGTATTCGAGAGCAGGATTTGGCGCTGGAGCTTTTTGACGCTCCAGCCGTTCTCAACGAAGCTGGCGCTCAGATAATCCAGCAGCTCGGGATGCGTGGGCCGCGCGCCCATGCGGCCGAAATCGCCGGGCGTCGCGACGATGCCGGTGCCGAAGTTGTAGTGCCAGATGCGATTCACCATCACGCGCGCAACCAGCGGATTTTTCGGATCGGTAAGCCACGCCGCGAGCGCCGTGCGGCGGCCCGTAGAGTTCGGAAGGCCGGTCACTTTGGCGTCGGCCGGGTCCAGGATCGAGAGGAAGCCGGGCTGGACTTCTTCGCCCTGCATAGCGAAGTTGCCGCCGCGCAGCACGTGAGTCGGCGGAGCCTTGGGACCAATGTCGATCATGAACTGGCCCTCGGGCAGTTTGGCGGGCTTCAGAGCATCGAACGCGGCCAGCTGCTTTTTCAGGTCGGCATAGCGCGTGGCGGAGTCGCCCTTGAGTGTGCGAAGAGTCCTGGCGTCGGGTTCTTCGTCGAACGTCACTCTTGGTTCGGCGGTGTGGTACATCATCGACTGCAAGGGATCGCGCTGGGCGGGATCAATCATGATCGCGGCCTTGACTTCCTCCTCGAACGTGTTGGAGCCGCTCTTGATCTTGGCGGCCCGCAGCGGTTCCAGGATCTTGTTCATCTCCGCGCGGATATCTTTGGTCTTCGCTTCCCACTCCGCCTTCTGCGCTTCGTATTTCTGGCGCGCGGCCGGATCCTTGAGAGGCAATGGGCCATCGCCAAAGCTGGTATTGGCGAAGAACGCCTGGAGGCGATAGTAATCCTTCTGCAGGATCGGATCGAACTTGTGGTTGTGGCAGCGGGCGCAGCCAAAGGTCAGGCCCATAAAAGCCTCGCCGGTGGCAGTGGTCATGTCGTCGAGCGTTTCCTGGCGGCGGGTGAACAGAGCCGCGGCGTTGGTCTCATCGATCCAGTGGCGGTTGAATCCCATGGCGACCAGAGCATCAGGGTCGCCGGGATACAGCTCGTCGCCGGCGATCTGCTCCTTGATGAAGCGATCGTACGGTTTGTCGGTATTGAACGCGTCGATGACGTAATCGCGATAGCGCCAGATGTTAGGGCGGGTTTCGTCGGCCTTGAATCCGTTGCTATCGGCGTAGCGCGCGACATCCAGCCAGTGGCGGGCCCAGCGTTCGCCGTAAGCCGGCGAGGCGAGCAGGCGATCCACCACTTTCTCCCAGGCATTCGCGGATTGGTCGCTCAGGAACTGCTGGATTTCTTCCTGTGTGGGAGGCAGGCCCGTCATGTCGATGGTGGCGCGGCGCAGCAGGGTCAGGCGGTCGGCGGGCGGGTTGGGCTGCAGGGAGGCTTCTTCCAGTTTCGCCAGCACGAACGAGTCAATGGGATTCTTGACCCACGACTGGTTCTGGACGGCCGGGACCGGCGCTTTCTTCACCGGCTGCAACGACCAGAAGCTGCGCTTGGCGGGCGTGAAGGCATCCGTTTCGGCCGTGTAGACGATCCCTGCCGAGAGGGCTAAGCCTAGGAGTGCTGTCGTTGCATGACGCGTTGCATGGCGCGTCACGTGGCGCGTGAAATGGCGCATGGGGCCTCCTGATTTTCCGGCCCGAATTATATCACTTCGGTGTCTGCAAGTACATGAGGGGGTGGCGGTTGCGGTTGTCTCCCGGCCGTCTTCAGGAAACCGCCAGAACACCGGTGTCGTGAGTGGACCCGCTGTTTGCGGGCGGGGGCGTTTCCACCACGGGCAGCCACAGCTCGAACCAGAATTTCGAACCCTTACCAAGGACGCTGGTCAGTCCCAAATTGCCTCCCATGACCTGCACCAATTCCTTGCTGATGGCGAGGCCCAGTCCGGTGCCTCCGAAGCGGCGGGTGATGGAGGCATCGGCCTGGGTGAATTTCTGAAAGAGCTGAGCCTGTACATCTTCGGCGATGCCGATTCCGGTATCTTCCACCTCGATCCGCATGCGGGCCCGGCCGCCGATTAGCTCCAGGCAGTCCACGGCGATGGTGACACTGCCCTGAGACGTGAACTTCAGACCGTTGCCCACCAGGTTGAGCAGCACCTGACGGAGCCTGCCCGCATCGCCGACCAAAGAGCGCGGATTTCCCGGCGCCCAGCGCAACGCCAGCTTGATTCCTTTTTCGGCTGCCTGCGGGACGAGGAGATCGACCACGCTGGCGGCTACCGAGCCCAGGTCGAAGGGCCTCGACTCCACCCGCATTCTCCCGGCTTCCAGTTTGGAGAAATCCAGCACATCGTTCAGCAGGCACAGCAGAGACTCGCCGGAGCTGTGGGCCGTCCGGGCGAAATCCTTCTGTTCGTCGCTGAGACCGCTATCCAGCAGCAGGCTGATCATCCCCAGAACGCCGTTCATAGGCGTCCTGATCTCATGGGACATATTCGCCAGGAACTCGGACTTGGCGCGGTTGGCTGCATCGGCGGCGTGCAGGGCTTCGGCCAGCTCGCGGGTGCGTTCTTCGGCTAATGCCGAGGCGCGTTGTCCGGTGGATTGCAGACTTACCACCAATCCCGCCAGCAACAGCGACAGGAGGGCCGTGCATCCGGCAGCCCAGGCCGAGGGAGTCTTGCTCAAGTACGGGAACCTGGGCGTCCGGTTCCACGCCAGAATCCAGGTGCTTCCCGCCAGCTCGATCTTCGTGGTGCGTTCAGACGGTTTCGTGATTTTGCCGGTGTCCGAGGCGAACATCAGGCTGCCGGCTTGCGTGCCGTCGTAAGCACGAAGTTCGATAAGATCCTTGAGATCGCCCAGCGCGGCCTGAAAGAATGTATCCGCCGTGAAGGCCACCGCGGTCCAGCCAAAAAACGCATCGCCACGGCGCACCGGAACGAACAGCATCAGCCCGCTTTGGGGAGCCGGACGGGATTGGAACGTGAGGGTTCTGGTGAGAGTGGCCTTGCCGGAATTGCGGGTCTGCTCCGCAGCGGCTTTCCGGAGGGGTTCGGTGGCCAGGTCGACGCCGACAATCATGGCGGCTGCCCGGGGCGGCTGGGCGTAGGTGATCACAAAATGTTCGGCATTGATGTTCACGGGCTGGGTGGCGCCCGGTTGAGCCCGGACGTGAAAATCAGGTGAGCCCTCGCGGCGCTGTTCGGCGATAAAGCTTTCCAGTTGCCCCGGCGGCACGGAGCGGATGAACTCGATGGCGGTGGTGCCGGGATAGCGATCCAGTAATCCGAGGCCGTCTACGTAGGTTTGCCAGTTCTGGGGATTGGGATGATCCGCGGCCGCCAGGAAACCGGCGGCGCCGAGGAGAGCGTCCTCGTAGGTTGCCAGCCGGGTGTGCATGCGGCCTTCCACCGAGCTCATCACCTTCTCGAAGCGTGCTTCGTCGTAGCCGACCCGATCCCGATCGAGAGAGCCGTACAGCCATCCGCTCAAGGCCCATCCGGCCAGCAGGACGCTTCCAGGCAGCCATAGGCTGCCGGAACGACGGTACGCCCCTACGGCTAGACCGGTTAGCGATACGGCCAACAGAAACAGGTTCAGGTTCTGCAGATTTTCCCGGACGGTCCCGCCCGCGAAAACTCCCACGCCGACATGCGTCGCCCACACTGCTGCCGCCGCGATCACCAGGGCGGTGGCCCGCGCTCCCGGAGGTCCCAGCCAGACCGCCGCGACCAGGATCAGGACGAAGACGGAGAAAAGCAGGTACGAAGCTTCCGGACGAAAGAAAACGAAATAGCATCCCGCCGCGACGAAGCCGGCGTACAGGAGAGTCTTTGCGGCAACGAACCGATTACAAAACGGCTCCAGGCCGGCGGCACACTTGCTGAACCCCAGCAGTGCCGGCGTCACGATGAGAATACCCAGGGCGTCCCCGATCCACCAGCGGCTGGAGACTAAGCCCCACTGCGCAGCCGGAAAGCGTCCGGCCAGGATCAGTACGGCGGTGCCGACCCCCGCCGACGCCAGAGGAGACAGCAGCGCGGTTCCTGTAATTGCGGCGACTTCCTCGAAATGTCCCAGGAATTTCCGGGTGTTTGAGATGGCGTTGAATATCCAGACGCTGGCCAGCGCGCGGAGCACATTCGACAGGGCCATCCCCAGCGCCGGAGCCCACGCCAGGGACCGGCTCGAGTCGGTTATGAAGTAAGCCGCCAGCAGAACCGGCCAGAAACGGGTTCCAAAAACCAGCAGAACAACCAGGTCCAGCCCGGCGGCGGGCCATACAGGGGTGAGGGGTCCGCCTGAGATCAGGATCCACCCAAGCTGCGACAGTCCCAAATGAGCGATCAGCAGAGGGATGGCGACTGCGGCATAAGGCAGCTTTCGAAGGGTTAAATTGGAGAAGGGACTGGTGTCATCCTTCCCCAGCAATCTGCGATAGATAGAACTGTCCGCCGACGTGGCCATCGTCTTCCCAATCATCGGGTGGATCGCTGTGCCGCACAATTGGCGGTTGTGCTTACGTACTGTTTCTGTCTGGTACTGGAGCTAGGGCGTTTGCCCTACGACATCTGGGGCGGATGCGGCGGCTGAGGCGGAGGCGCCTGCGGCGGCCGGCTCGGACCGGGCTGTGCCGAGCGGATCACATTCATGGCAGCGCCAATCATGCTGGCGACGTCCGTCAGATTGGCCGGAACAATCAGTGTATTGCCCGCTTTGGCCAGGTTGCCGAATTGCGTGATGTACTGTTCTGCCACGCGCAGCTGGA
>DATIRX010000113.1:0-14499 GCA_035469225.1 Bryobacteraceae bacterium | reverse complement strand
CGCCAGACCGCATTCTTCTCATCGAGAACTGCTTCAGATATTTCCTCGCCATCATACAACCAGAATAAGTCCAGAGCTTAGACCAAATCAATCAAAGATAGACCAGGGATACTCGGCGAAAATACTAGGACCTTCTTACCAGAACTCGCAGGCTGGACTTTGCGCAGCTAAGATGCCCGGGTGTGATGCTGCTCCTGCTGGCTGGCGGGAGCTGCGTCAGCCAATTTGCACCGTCGGGCAAACTCGGCTGCGGGCGAAGGCGCGGATTGGGTGGTCCTACGGGCCTGGGATTTCGTTGTCGGTTCCGGTGGCGGGAGTTGGAAGGCGCCGATCATGAACCGTTCATGCCCCGGCAATTCCACCGTGGCAAAACCGTGACAAAATCCCTCCCGTTGAGGCCACTTGGGTTGTCTTTGAGCGAAAAGCAGATTCCCCAAGTTGTTGAAAATCTTGAAAGTGGAGGTAAACCTAAAGAAGCTTTGGAGAGGGCCGCGCTGCGCCCAAGGCAGGTGCGCTACCAGGCTGCGCTACGCCCCGACTCTACTCCCTTGATTCTAAATTACTTTCTTAACCCGCGCAAGCTGAGAATTCAGGCCAAGCCGCGGCAAATCGCTTGGGGCAGCAGCCGGCGAACTTCACAGGGCGGACTACTGGGGAATCCCGATCGGAGCCTGCTCGCGCATATGCGTGGCGTCTCGCTCGTTCTCCAAGCAGTAATAATCCAGGAGTTCGCTGTCGAGCACCAGCGGCTCGGTCAACTTGACAGTCCACGGCGCAGTATAGGCCTTCGGATCGTTGATGGTGATCTCGATCTCCAGACTCCCGTACGTGGGCCGCCGGATCCTTTCGGTCATCCTGCCTTGCTCCGTTAATGGATTCCCGATGGCATCCAACCAAAGATCGTCGCGGAAACCAGTGGTCTCCACAACCAGCGTGTCGCCTTCCCAATGGGCGGTCGAATTGCCGTTCCAAGTCGGATTCGGATCCTTCGGAAGCGGCCGGCCATCGGTGAAGATCTGGCGGTATTGCATATTGCGTTCCGTGAGGATGATCACGCGGTCCGGGACCTGGAAAATTCGCTTGTAATAATCGTCCGTCCAGATTCGTGGAGCTCCGCGAGGCATGCAATGAACATTCGGATCGAGTCCCTGCTGGACCCTGCGTTTCTTGACCAGTTCAGCAGCCCACGGCTGGTACGGCAAAGGATCCTTCAGGGTCGCGGCGATATTGATGAACTCGCGGGAAATCTGCGTGTCATTACACGCGGCCCCGCACGGTTTTCCGATGTTCACCCATCCCCACATGCCTGAGAGGTCGGGTTTCCCGTCGGCGGTGCGCGGCGCCGGAGCGGCGAGGTTAGGCTTTCCGTCCGGGGTGCGCGGCACTCCGGAAGTCGGATAGCCCAGAAACTGGGCGAAGAGTGCTGCCGGACTGGCGGCCAAAACCATGGGGAGCGCGCAACGCAAAATCGATCGCATAGGTGTGTTTCCTATAATATGCCAGGATTGCTCCGTCTGCCATCCGGCTGCGGTCTAACTATGACCGCGTTCCTGCTCATCAACCCGTTCCAGAACCAGCAAGGATTGTTCGCGGCTGCGGAGTTCGATATTGTCACAAGATGGCGCGCGCACTGCAGGGTCCGCCTGGAGGAGGTCGACGATGATGAAACATTCGCGTGTATGGCTGGTCTTTGGCGCGGGAGCGGCAGCGATGTTCTGGGCTTCCGGAGTGGTTGGGCAGTCGCCCGCACCGTCGAAGACGATTACGGAAGCGGACTGCGTGGCCGCGAAACTCGGCGGCAGCATCCCGGCGTCGGCGATCGGCGAGCCTGTGTCGGGGGTCACGTTGAGCGAACCACGGTGGAATACTGCCGCCAAGAGCAGGGGACCCTATTGCACGGTGAACGGCTCCATCGCTCCGGTTGACAAGGCCGCGAACGCCAAACCCATCAACTTCCAGGTGGCGCTTCCTTCCGCTTGGAATGGCCGCTCGGTACAGTTGGGCGGCGGCGGCATGAACGGAACCATTCCGGGGCTCGCCGGGGCGCAGCTGGCGCAGGGCTACGCCACCTATGGAAGCGACTCCGGTCATCAGATGGGCGGATTCGGCGGCGGACGCGGTTTCGGGGCCGCGAAGGGACCAGCCGGACCCAATCCCAATGACGACTGGGGATTGAACGACGAGGCGATCAGGAATCTCGGCTACATGCAGATGAAGAAGACGCATGATGCCGCCGTGGTGCTGATGGATCGCATGTACGGCGCCAAGCCCAGGTACAACTACTACGTCGGTTCCTCGCAGGGCGGCCGCGAGGCGCTGACGGTGGCGCAGCGATATCCCGCCGACTACGACGGCGTCGCAGCCAACGTGCCGATCGTGAACTTCTCCTCTCTGATGCTCGCTCCGGAACTCATCCGGATCCAGGAAAAGCCCGCGGCCAACTGGGTGACGCCGGCGAAAGTCAACGCGATTCGCGGCGAATTTATGCGCCAGTGCGACAAGTTGGATGGCCTGGTGGACGGCATCATCAACAACTACGTGGCATGCCGCGCGATCTTCGATGTGAAACAGGGTTCGAAGAATCGGCATCCGTGGATCGCGAAACGGTGTCCCGGCAACGTGGACCCCAACCCGGCGGATACCAGCGCGAATGCGTGCCTGACGGACGGACAGATATCGACGCTGGAGTTTGTCTACACGCGTTATTCATTCGCGGCTCCGCTGGCGAACGGGGTAAAGACCTTCGGAATGTGGCTTCCGAATACGGATCCCAGCGGGAGCGGCTTGATCATGGGATCGCGGTTCCGGGGGCAGGAAGGAGCACCGGCGGATGCCCCGATGCATAGTCACCTGGGCGCTCTAGGCGTCACCGGTTTCCTGATGAAGGACCTGGCTGCGAATCCGCTGGATTACGTTGAAGGAGGCAAGTTCGCGGCGCGCCGTGCCGAACTTTCGGCCTGGCTCGATGCCCTCAATCCCGATTTATCGGCGTTTGAGAAGCGCGGCGGCAAGATGATCGTCGCCATCGGTACGAATGATACGCTGGCCTCGCCAGGTTCGCAGCTCGACTATTATCAGGCGGTGTTGGACAAGATGGGCCGGTCGAAGGTCGATAGTTTCGCCCGCTTCTTTGTGCTGCCGCAGACCGGCCACGGCCTCTCGGGCAACATCTACAACACGGATGGCGATGGCAGCCAGATTGAGTCCAAGCCCATCCCGAACACTTTCGACCGCTTCGCGCTGCTGGTGGACTGGGTGGAAAACGGAAAGGCGCCGGGGAAATCGATCACCGTAACCGCCGGTGGCCGCAGCCTCCCCATGTGCTCCTATCCGGAGTATCCCAAGTACAAGAACGGCCCGGTTGAAACCGCGGAATCGTACGGCTGCAGCGCAAAATAGCGCGGCCTGGGCCGGAGGGCTTCGATCTTAAGAAGTGGGTCGCCGACCGGTAGCTTTCAGGCGCGCTTGATCACGGCCGCGTTTCCCGCAAGGGCAGACTGTGCGGCTCCGGCGGCGCAGGGTCGATTCGGCTGTGCTGCAGGATGCGGTCCTGACTGTCGCAGAACGCTTCGATCAAGTCTGCATCGGGCATCAGCGTTAAGGTCGTCTCCATGGTCCAGGGAGCGAGGTACGCTTTGGGATCGTCGATGGTCACCGATAGAGTCATGTGCCCGAAGTCGACGCGGCGGAATCGCTCGATGACATGCAGCGCGTCGCTGCTGGGGCGGCCTTTGGCCGTATCGATCCAGCCGCCATCGCGAAAGCCGCGGGAATCCACAACGAACGTATCGCCTGCCCAGGTTCCCGTCGAGTAGCCGAGCCAGGTCGGGGAATCGACCGGTGCCGGCGGGCGCCCGTCCGTGAAGACCTGGCGGAAGATCATTCCCACCAGAGTCTCGTAGAGGATGGCGGTGACAGCGGGCGTCTGCAGGATCTTGAAAGGGCCGCCGCCGAAGTCGATGCGGGGCACTCCGGGAGGCAGGCAATAGCCGTAAGGGTCGTCGACGTGATTGCGGCTCGCGCGTTGCCGGGCAATTCCCTCCGCCCACGGGGTCATCCGAACAGCTTCGGCGGGCAGATCCTGCGCGAGGTCGAAGTAGTAGCTTTGAACGAAACAACGGCTGCCGTCATAGATGCCGCACTTCGCGGCCCAGACGCCGGAAAGGTCGGGCGTGCCGTCGGCGAGTTTCGGCGCTTTGGCCGACAGGTTGGCCGAGCCATCGGGAAGGCGGGGAATGCCGGGTGTGGGATAGTTCATCCATTGCGCAGCCAGCGGCATCGCCACCACGACAAATAGCGCCCCGAATGCGGTGTTCATATGCTTCCAGAAATCCTAACCCATCTGCTGGGCCGGACCATCCTATCCTATACTGGCCGTTGACCTCTGTGAAACCGGGTTGTCCAAAACCATTTGGAGGAAAACGCGATGAATAGATTCCGGATTATCGTTGCCAGTGCCGCACTGTGTTTAGCTCTGGCGTCGCAGGCGCCTCATGCGCGCGCGGCGGACGCAAAATCCAACACGGTCACGCCCGGCGAGTTCGTCATCGACCCTCCCACGCTCATCAATCTTGGATTCGAGTGGATGATCCAGGGCGACGAGAACCGTAACGCCGCCGTGGCCGTCACCTATCGCAAGAAAGGCGAATCCCAGTGGCGGCAAGGGATGCCTCTTCTGCGGCTGCAGAACGAAGAGATTTATCAGGGCGACCGCTTGGACCTGATCTCGCCCAATATGTTCGCGGGAAGCATCCTGGATCTCGAGCCGGACACGGAGTACGAAGCAAGATTTGTCATGGCGGATCCCGATGGAGTGAAGGGCGGCGCCGAGAAGACGGTGACGGTGCGGACTCGCCCCGAGCCTAAGCCTTACGCCGGCGGC
The DNA here is from genome assembly GCA_035469225.1 of Bryobacteraceae bacterium. Taxonomy (GTDB): domain Bacteria; phylum Acidobacteriota; class Terriglobia; order Bryobacterales; family Bryobacteraceae; genus Palsa-187. The sequence goes on along the minus strand of DATIRX010000113.1, from coordinate 9,617 downwards.
CGGACCTTCCACGTTTATCCGCATGGTTTCAAAGGCACCAAGACCCAGCCGGCTTTCGAAGGTTTGCTGTGTGCCTACTATCTGACCTGCTCGGGCACGGATTGGGCCACGGCGTCCCGGCCTCGGGTTCAACCGGGCGACACGATTCTGGTGCATGCCGGGCTGTATAAATACGATCGCTTTATCTACACGAACGATCTTTCGATCAGCACGGTGCCCTTCGATGGCACTTACTACTTAACGGCCAGCGGAACACCGGAAAAGCCCATCGCGATCAAGGCGGCGGGCGACGGTGATGCAATTTTCGATGGGAACGGGGCTTTCAATCTCTTCAATGTGAAGGGAGGGAACTATACCTATTTTGAGGGCCTGACGATCCGGAACGCCGAAATCGCCATCTGGGCCGGGACGCAGTTCATCGAGGGATCCAAGGGATTGACAGTGAAGCGGTGCCGGTTTGAAGACATCGGCATGGGTGTCTATACGAACTATTCGGGCTCCAACAACTTCTACATCGCCGACAACTATTTCATCGGAAGAAACGATCCCAAGCACCTGATCGCGTGGTCCGGAAACTTCTGGGCGCAGTTTGCCGGCGTGGACGGGCAGGTGTTTCCGCCTAAGATGGCGTCGTACATCGCCGTCAAAGTGTACGGCTCCGGTCACGTCATCGCCTACAACTATGTGGCGAATTTCCACGATGGCATTGACGTGGAAACGTATGGGAACCCGGATGGATCCGCCGCCATCGATGGTCCGAAGTATCCGGCGAAGCAGTATTGGGATCGCCGGCCGGTATCCATCGACTACTACAACAACTACATGACCAACTTCCATGACGATGCTTTCGAGATCGACGGGAGCATGCACAACATCCGGGTCATGCGGAACATGATGATCAATAATGCTTCGCAGCCTTTTTGCAATCAGCCGGCGCTCGGCGGACCCGTTTATTGGATCCGGAATGTTTCGTTTAACTCGCCGGGAGGTTCTACGCGGCTCGGCGGAGGATCGGGCATTCTGTTCTACAACAACACCATGCTGGGCGAGGTATCGGGCGGGACGACATCGAACACGCATTTCCGGAACAATCTGATTCTGGCGCAGAACTCGGGCGGATTTGGGGGCGGCGGACGCGGTGGAGACGCGGGCGAAGCGCCGCAGTCGGTGGTCTTCGGTTTTACGACCTACACCAACTACACTTCCTCGGATTACAACGGGTTCAGCCCCAACGCCAAGGCTCCGTACTCGTTTCAATGGAACTCGCCGGCCTGGAACACGGCCGCCGACTATGCCAGCCGGAACCACAACGCGCAGACCGAGACGCGCCGGTACAAGACCCTCGAGGAGTATCAGCAGGCGACCAAACAGGATACTCACAGCGTGCTGCTGGACTACGACATTTTCATGAACGTGCCGCGCCTGGATGGGCGCGATGTCAAGACCGTCCAGAAAATCTACGACGCCAAAGATTTTGATTTCCGTCTCAAGCCGGGCGCAGCGGCAATCGACCGCGGCGTCGCGCTGCCGAACGTAACGGAAGGCTTCGCGGGACGCGCTCCCGATTTGGGCGCGATTGAGCTGGGACAAGCCGCGCCACACTTCGGGCCGCGGCCTTAGACTGAATCGAGAACGCAATGGCATTACTTCACAGGCGGGGCCGCCTGCATGTGCTGCCAAGACTTTTCATTCTCAAGGCAGATTTCGTCAATCAGCTCGGTATCGAGCTCAAGCTTCTGTTTCATCGATACCGTCCAGGGACGCGTATACGCCTTGGGATCGTCGACAGTGATTTCCACCTCGAGCGTTCCATAGTTCGGGCGCCGTAGCCGTTCGGTCATTTTCCCAGCGCTGGTGAGCGGGGCGCCGTTCATGTCGATCCACAGGTCGTCCCGGAAGCCAGCGGTCTGGATTACGAGCGTGTCGCGGTCCCATGTGGCGGTCGAGTATCCATTCCACGCGGGGCTCGGATCGTCGGGCTGGGGACGTCCGTCAATGAAGATTTGCCGGTACATCGCGTTCACTTCATAAAGCAGCACCAGCAGTCGCGGCGTGTGTACGGCTTTCGTCAGATGCGGCATTACCCATGTCCGCGGGGGATTGTCGGGCAGACATCGTACGTGCGGATCGTCTTTACTGAACCGCTGCTTCACCAGCTCGGCGGCCCAGGGCTGAAAGGGGAGACCACCGGGCAGGTCTTTGCCGATGTTGAGTGCCAGCGGAGAGCCGCCGATTTCCGTGTTGCCGCAGAATAGACCTGTCTCCGGGACGCACTGATTGATCACAGCGGTGTGCCAGATGCCGGAGAAGTCCGGCTTCCCGTCGGGGAGTCGCGGGGCCGGGGCGGTTAAATCCGAAGTCCCGTCGGCCTTTTTCGGCACACCCGCCGTCGGGTAGTGCACCCACTGTCCAAAGCCGAGAGCTGCCATTCCTGCAGCGGCGATCACGAAAACGAACACATTGAGACGCCCCATACGCCCTCCAGTTCTACTTCCCGATTCGCTTCAGTACCAGGCGATATTCGCGAATCTTGGTGTTCTCCCGCGATCCGGAAACGACAATCTCGTCGTCTGTAAACGTTCCTTGCGCCAGGTTGTGGAACGGCTTGCCCTCGTTGGCCTTCACCTCGGGATCGTTCTCGTCCTCGTGCAGGACGAAGAAGTGAATTCGATTTCCCCGGATGACTCCGTCGACGATCTTATAGGTAGGCTCGCCGGGCTTGCCCACGATCGTGCCGGTGACTGTATTCCCGTTCTGCTGCAGCACGAAGACGTCCGCGCCGCCGTTGGCCCAGCGTCCACTCAGGTCAGCCAGGGCCGGGATGCCAGCCAGAAGCAAGAATGCGCACATTCGAAGGAACATCTGAAGTCCGTCCTTGGTGCTAAATGATAGCAGCCGGATTCGGAAATGCTCAACCCCGAGGTGTTTAGGGCGCGCAGGCTTGCGTGCTAGCATGGCTCGTGACCGGGCGGTTCTGCGGTATAGGGAGGTGGATAGTGAGAATCGGCGTTCTCCTTCTTCTGGTGGGTTGTGCGCTGCCAGTGGCGGCCCATCATTCTTTTGCAGCCGAGTTTGACGACAAACAGCCAGTGAAGCTGGACGGCACCGTGTTCAAGTTCGACTTCATGAATCCGCATTCCTGGATCTCGTTGGACGTAAAAAATCCCGATGGCGCGATGGTGCGCTGGTCGGTGGAAACCGGCAGCACCAATGCGCTGTTTCGCCGCGGATGGCGAAAGGAATCGCTGCGGCCAGGCGACCACATCATCATCGACGCTTTCCGAGCCAAGGATGGATCGAACACGGCCAATGCCAGCACGGTGAAACTCCCGGACGGGCGCCAGGTCAGCGCGGCCTCCTCGCGCGATGGCACCAAGTAGTATGCTGCGGCCAGCACTGCTCCTCATCGCCGCCTTGTGCGCCTCGGCGCAATCGGCTTTCACTCCACCGCACTTGCCGGACGGGCATCCGGATTTCGGCGGCATCTGGATGGCCGCCACGCTGTCTGCCGCGTTCAACGTGGAAGAGCATGCCGCCTCCTACGGTACTCCCGCGGGACCCAGCGTCATTATCGATCCGCCCGGCGGCAAGCTTCCTTATTTACCCGGCATGCGGGAACGCGCGATCGACAACGATCAACATCGCGAGCGTGACCCGGTCGGACAGTGCCACATGCACGGTGTACCTCGGGTGATGTTTCCGCCGTTTCCGCTCGAAATTTTGCCGGACGGCAATTATGTCGTGATCCTGACGGAAACCGAGCACGGCGTACGCATCATCCCGACCGATGGCCGTCCATTCCTCAAGAATTATTCTTCCTGGAATGGCGATTCGCGCGGGCATTGGGAGGGCGACACGCTGGTGGTGGAGGTGCGAGGATTGAACGGCAAAGGCTGGCTGGATCAGGCCGGCAACTTCGTGGGAGCCGGAGCGACCGTCGTCGAGCGATTTCGGCTGGCGTCCAAAGACACGCTCGAATATGAGGCCACGGTCCAGAATCCATCCGTGTTCTCGCGTCCATTCACCGTGCGTGTTCCGCTGCGCCGGCGCCCGGCGGACGTGGAGCTGCTCGAGTATGGGTGCATCGAAGGCGAGCGCGACGCTGCACATCTTCCTCCGGTGAACGGAGACCGAAACTGATGCGGCCCGCGCTAACGCTGCTTCTCGTCACGGCGCCGGCTTGGGCGCAGGCGCCCTCAGCCGCGACGGCAAAGGACGCGCACGATCTTCGCGGCATCTGGCAGGCGAAGGGCACCGCATACCGAAATCTTGAGGCTGAAAAGGGCGTCATCGTGGATCCCGCCAACGGCAAGATCCCTTACCGGGCGGAGGCCCGCAGCGTCGCCGATCGCAACTTTCAGGCGCGCGCCGCCACGGACCCTCTACTCGTGTGTTTCCAGCCGGGCGTTCCCCGCGCCACGCTGCTGCCCGAGCCTTTGCAGATCTTCCAGCAGCCGGACCGCGTCGTGATCGTGTACCAGCACGTGCATGCGTATCGCGTGATCTTCACCGACGGCCGCCCGCATTATGACGACGGGATCGAGTTCTACATGGGCGATTCCCGCGGCCGCTGGGAAGGGAACACCCTGGTGGTGGACGTAACCAACTTCAAGCCTGAGAACTGGCTGGACGCCGCAGGGCACTTCCACAGCAACAAGCTGCATGTTGTCGAACGCTATACGCGCACTGCGCCCAACACCATGCGTTACGAAGCCACCGTCGAGGATTCCGAGGTGTTCCAGCGCCCCTGGACGATCCGCCTTGATCTGGCGCTGCACTCAGAGCCGAATTTTCAGTTGATCGAGCACGAATGCGAACGGGACGCGCAAGGCGTTTACCGTCACCCGCCGCAGTTCCTGAAATGAATTACACTCCGAGCTGAAGGCGCTGCAGCGAGTGGCGGCGCAATCGGGGGACCATGGGGGCGCGGATTGCATGGTTCGAGGAGAAGATCGAGATGTATAAGCAATGGATAGCCGCGTGTGCGGCCAGCGTGTTGGGATTGATGATGGCGTGGTCGCTTCCGGCGCAGGCCCCCGGGCAGGGTCCGGGGCAAGGCAAGGGCAAAGGGAAGGCGCGGCCGCCGATTGTGGAAGAGCCTACGATCTGGCTCAAGGAGGGCGTGCCGGATTTACGCGGCGTCTGGAATAGCGGCTGGATTGTCGACATGGCCGACGGGCGCTATGCGGAGAAGACCGTGGAGGTTCCTTTTACAGATTGGGGACGCAAGCTGTGGGAGGAGCGCACGGGAAACCTGCAGAAGAACGATCCGAACATGCAGTGCAAGCCCAGCGGGCTGCCGCGCGCACAGGGCGTCCCGTATCCGATGCAGATTGTGCAGACCGACAATCAGGTAATTTTCCTGTATGAAGGCGGGCTGCACACGTTCCGCATCGTGCCGATGGATGGGCGCAAACACAATCCGGATGCGTGGACGTGGATGGGCGATTCGGTGGGCCGCTACGAGGGTCCGGAGCTGGTGATCGACGTAACGGGATTCAATGACGAACAGTCCTGGCTCGATTCGGCAGGGCACCCGCACAGCGATCAACTGCACTTAGTGGAGCGGTATCGGCGGCTGAATGCGAACACGCTGCGTTTCACCGTGACGATTGAGGATCCGAAGGCGTATACGCGCCCGTGGAGCACCTCGTATATTTATCGCGTGAATCCGGGTACGGAGATCATGGAATATTGGTGTACGGAGAACGAAAAAGACGCAATACATATGGTCGGTAAATAGAGTCCGCATAGAACCGGCGGCTTCCCGGCAACGCGCAATTCGGGAAAGTACTGCCGGCAACTTGCGCAGTTCGACTCGTGCTATTCTCGCGGAACCATTTCAACACACGGAGGAACATCCATGATCAAGCTGTCCGTCTGCGTGCTCTGCGGGGCACTAGCACTTTACATGGCTGTCTCGGCCGGCACGACGGCGTTCGCCGACGATCGTGTCGCGCCGGTGCGCCTCGACCCCGACAAGATCGCGGGTCTCGGCCTGACGGCCATTCCTCCGGATGCCTACAATGACATCCTTGTCGGCGGCGAGCTGAATATGCGAGTCGCAACGTTGTTCTCCGGCAAGGAGCTGCGCGCGGAGATTTTCGAGTCGACACCGGCCAAAACGAATCACCGGACGCGCCCGACCGAAGGCGATGAATTCGTTTACGTGCTCAGCGGCAAGCTGATTCTGACCGAGCCCGATGGTACGGTGCATGTGTTTCACCCGGGCGACTCCCTGGTGCTTCCGGCCGGCTATAAAGGCACCTGGGAGATGCAGGGCAATTATCGCGAGCTGGCTGTGGTGATGCAGAAGGGAAAGTAGCGCCCAGATCGCGAAGCTTCGCGTTTTACGCACCGGAAGCGCGATCCCCAACTTCTGCGGGCCGCAGCCTTCCGCAATCTTCATTTTCTGTGCTGCGGGTCTGCGGTACGGTGCTGCGCACCCTCGAGGAACACGCGGCACAGAGCTGCGCCCAGTTCCGTTGGGCTGAGTTCGCCGCTCCGCTTGTACCAGACCACGGTGCGATCCAGCAGCCCTTCCAGCATCATTCCGAGGTATTTACTGGAGATGTCATTGCGGATGGACCCGGCCCGTTGTCCGGCTTCAAGGACCGATCGCGCGCGCGTCTGGTACGCCTTTCGCATGCTCACGATTTCCGCCAGCCGTTCGGGAGAAAGAGCACGTGCCTCGGCCAAAGACGTCGCATGTTGAGTCTGGTCGCGGAGCAAGCTCACGACGTGCGTCTGAATGCCAACCTGAAGTTGCACGAGGGGATCGGAAATGCCTTCCGTTGCTTCGATCACATCGTTGTCCAATTGTTCGATGGATGATTTGCAGATCGCGTAGAGCAGGTCCTCCTTGCCCTCTACGTGGTAGTACAACGTGGCTCGTTCCATTCCGAGAAGGGTGGCAAGGTCGCGGGTACTCGTCGATTCGTAGCCGTACTTGGAAAATAGTTCGGCAGCTCCGCGAATGAACTTCCCCAGAGTTCCCCGATGCGAAGCGCGCGATCGTTGCCGGCCGGTGGACTTCTGCAGCGGCGGAAGGGAAGGGACTTCGCGCAGCTCGGGGCTGATGACACCCTCCCAAAAAATGCAGCTGTAGATGGAACTCAGATCTTTGCAGGATAGCGGGCCCGAAGTGTGAAACCAGCGTGGCGTCCAGTTCAGTGTGTTCAAAAGAGCCAGACGGATGTACTTCGGAGAGATGTCCGTTCGCAGGATGCCTAAGTTTCGTGCGGCATTCAGCTCCGAGTCGAGGAGGCGCGAGTATTCCTTGTAACTTTCCGAAATCTCGGCGAAGTGAAGGCGAGACAACGCTCGAAACTCAGTGACCACCGCCAGTGTCTGGCGGGGATTGTTCGCCATGACCTGCAGATGGGCGTCGATGAAAGCGCTAATCCGGCCGCCTGCGGTCTCCGCCTGGTTCAGGGCAACGGGGAGGTCCGTCAGAAAACAATCCATGACCTGGCGGCAAATTCGGTGAAGCAGCTCCTCCTTGTTGCTGACGTGATGGTATAGAGAAGCCTGTTGAATGTTCAGACGCGTGGCGAGTTCGCGGGTCGTGGCAGCGTAGAAACCCTTCTCGCCGAACAGATCCGCGGCCGCTTCGAGGATGCGCGCCGAGGTAGCGCCGGCGGCGATCTCCTCCTTCTTCGGAAGCCGGCTGGACCGGTTCGCCGCGAGCGGGGCGGGCTTCTTGCTGACCAGCTCCAACGCGATGTTCCGGCCTGTATGTGGCTGGCCCTCCAGAGCGCTTTCGATTCCATGGATCGCCAGGCCCGCGTGTTGTCTCACTAAGGCTTCCGCCCGGGAGGCATCGCCGGACTGGATGGCGTTCAAGATGGCTTCGTGCTCCTCAAACGCACGCCGTGCACCGTCGCCTTCCATGGGAATCACTACGGCCGCGGGAGACGCGAATGCGGCCGATTGAAGACGCTGGAGGCACCATGAAAGCATCGGGCTTCGCGCCACGGCGACGAATGCACTGTGGAACGCGGCGTTTAGATCACCGAAGCGGGACATCTCTTCCGGTGTTGGCGGGGAGGATGGGCGGGAGGGGATGGCTTCGGCCAATTGAGCGTTTAGCTTGCGTGCCGGCTCCAGCTCCGAAAGCCCCTGAATTCGCTTGGCTGCAAGACCAGCTGCCAGCGCTTCCAGAGCCGAACGCGCCAGAATGGCGTCCCGGATGTCCTGCAGCGTGAAGTAGCGCGCCGCATATCCTCCGGAGGGGATTGGCTCCAGCAGCCCTTCGGAAGCAAGGTGGTCCAGAGCCCATCGCAGAACCGGCCTGGATACGCCCAGGCGCCTGCTCAGATCGAATTCGTCAAGACGCTCCCGCGGTGCAAGCTGGCCCTTGAGGACCATCTCTCGCAGTGCGAGGACGGTGCGTCCGCGCATTGTGGAAGCCCCATTCAAGTCGCTCATCAAACTGAAGGAGTCCAGCGGCCATCATAACAAACATGGATTTGCGGACAGTGCCTGCGTGCCGTAGACTTACTTCCTCATGTGAACCGCGTCGCGTTCGTTCTCCAAACAGTAGTAGTCCAGAAGCTCGCTATCGAGCACCAGCGGCTGGTTGATCGTAACGGTCCACGGTTTGGTATAGGCTTTGGGATCATCAATGGTGATTTCGACTTCTAAAGTTCCGAAGTTTGGGCGACGGACTCTCTCCGTCATCTTGCCTTCGCTGGTCAACGGGTTGCCTGCCGCATCCAGCCACAGGTCATCCCGGAAACCGATGGTTTCGATTACCAGCGTGTCGCCATCCCACCTGGCCGTGGAATAACCGTTCCAGGTCGGATTCGGATCCTTTGGGAGAGGCCGTCCATCCATGAAGATCTGGCGATACTGGATATTGCGCTCGGTCAGGATGATCATAGCGCCGGGCGGCATGTAGATGCGCTTGTAATAATCGTCGGTCCAAATGCGCGGTGCTCCACGAGGCATGCAATGGACGTTGGGGTCAAGGCCCTGTTCCGCGGTGCGCTGCTTCACCAGGTCCGCAGCCCACGGCTGATAGGGCAAACCTCCCCGAAGCGTCGATGCGATGTTGAGAAATTCCCGGGAGATCTGCGTGTCACCGCACTTGGCCCCGCAATTGGAGGGCGTTACCCAGCCCCACATACCGGAGAAGTCCGGCTTGCCATCCGCGGTTCGGGGAGCGGGAGCCGTGAGATTCGGCTTCCCGTCCGGCGTGTGAGGAACGCCGGCGGTCGGGTACCCCAAATACTGACCCGAGGCGAGCGCAGTGAACGCGAACAGCGGAGTAAGCTTGCAAATAAGACGACGGTGCATCCAGAAGACCTTTCGTTCGGGATAGATTTATTTCCCTTTGGCAGCAGCGGGAAAGTATGTCGCGATTCGATCGTTCAGAGTGAACTCCATACCCAGATTGGGATACTGTGCCAGTACTTTCTCCTTCATCTCCGCCGCCGATCGAGACGCAGAGACGTTTTTGTCCCAGTCCGCGATGTACTGTTTCATGAATGCGACCGCGGACATATCGTTCTTCGCTCCGGGACCCTGGTGTCCCGGAACCACAACGGCCGGGTGAAGCGATGTGATCTGATCAATGGTCTTCGACCAGTTTTCGCGGGCGGCGTCTCGAGGAA
>DATIRX010000112.1:0-5451 GCA_035469225.1 Bryobacteraceae bacterium | reverse complement strand
CCCTAATGCGAAACTTACTTGTCTTGATTGCTCTCGGCGTGCCGCTCTCGGCGCAGTGGTTCGATCAGCCCACCAGGGGAATCCCGCGCACGCCCGACGGCAAGCCTAATCTCACCGCCCCCGCTCCCAAGACCGCCGACGGCAAGCCCGACCTCTCAGGCATCTGGCTGGGCGATCAGTGGATGCCGCCTGGTCGCCGGCCCAATCCTCCCGGAGGGGGTCGAGGCGGAGGGCGGGGCGGCGGCGCGCCCGAGATGCTGCCCTGGGCCCAAAAAGTATTCGCCGAACGCCGCGACACTTCGCTGCGGGACGATCCCGAGGCCCGCTGCATGCCTCAGGGCGTTCCCAAGGCCAGCACGCTGCCGTATCCTTTCGAAATCGTGAATGCCAACGGCAAGACGCTGATCCTTTTTGAAATGTACTCGCTCCGCCGCCAGATTTTCACCGACGGCCGCGAGCTTCCCAAGGAGTACGCGCAGCCCAGCTGGATGGGTTATTCGGTAGGCAAGTGGGAAGGCGATGAGTTTGTGGTCACCACCGCAGGTATTAACGATCAGGTCTGGAATATTGACATGGCCGGCCATCCGCATTCCGATGCCTTGCGCATCACCGAACGCTACAAGCGCGTCGATTTCGGGCACATGGACGTCCAGGTGACCATCGACGATTCCAAGACCTATACCCAGCGATGGGACATGCCGGTGATGCGCTACACGCTGCTTCCGGACACCGACCTGTTCGAGTTCGTTTGCGAAAAGAACATCGATCCGCAGCACATGGTGGGAAAATAACAATGAAATACTGCTGGCTGTTCATCCTGGCCGCCGCACCCGTGCTGGCCCATCACTCCTTTGCCGCTGAGTTCGATTCCAAGAAACCCGTCGAGCTCAAGGGCACGCTGATCGAGCTGGAGTGGGTCAATCCGCACGCCTGGATTCACATGGAAGTGACTGACGCCAGCGGCAAGGTCACCAGGTGGGATTGCGAGCTGGGCAGTCCCAACCTTCTCATGCGGAACGGCTGGCGCAGAGATGCGCTGAAGAAAGGCGACGTGATTGTCGTCAGCGGCTCTCAGGCCAAGGACGGATCCAACATGGCGAACGCCAGAACCGTGACTTCGGTCGACGGCAAACGCGTATTCAATGCCGGATCGTCCGGCGATCCCGGCACCCCCGGAGCCCCCACGCAGTAAGGACTGCTACGCGTCCTGCCACACCTGGCGCGCGGTTTTCGCCACCAGATCCAGCTTCCGCCACTGCTGCTCCTCGCTCAGCAGATTCCCCTCCATGGTGGACGCGAATCCGCACTGCGGGCTCAGTGCCAGATTCTGCAGCGGAACGAAATGGCTGGCTTCTTCGATCTTGGTCACCAGGTCCTCTTGCGATTCCAGCTGCGGCAGCTTGCTGCTCACCAGGCCCAGAACCACCGTCTTGCCTTTTGGCACAAAGCGCAGCGGCTCGAAGGAGCCCGCCCGCTCCGATTCGTATTCCAGCAGAAACGCATCCACGTCCAGTTGGCTGAAAACCTTCTCGGCAATGGGATCGTAGCCGCCCTGCGCGTACCACTGGCTGCGATTGTTGCCGCGGCACAAGTGGATCGCCAGCGTCACGCCTTCGCGGCGTGCCCCCTCCAGGCAGGCGTTATCAGCCTTAATGGCTTCATCCAGTGCCTGGCTCGGATCCACGCCCATCTCGTCCTGAATATACTGCCGCCACTTCGGATCGATGAAATAGCTGTAGCGCGGCGCATCGATCTGGATATACTTCACGCCCTCCTTCGCCAGCGCCTGAATTTCCGATTTGATGATCGGCACAATGTCCCATAGCAGTTCCGAGTGCGTGGGATAGACCTTGTCGGTGATTCCTTTGCGATAGGCGATGGCCGGGAACTGGTTCGCGCTGGGCAGCGTCATTTTGATGTCGCCCGGGCTGTGCTGCTTCAGGAAGCCCGTTTCGTGTTCCGTGAGCCGCTTCTTCTTGCGGAGCTTATCCACCACGATGCCGGCCACCGGCCGCGAGGTCGGCGTGGTAGGCGCGTCTTTGCCGGCATTCTGCCAGCTGCGATCGATGGCGCCCTGCATGTCCAGCCCTTCCACCGATTCGTGAAAGTCGCTCATGAATCCATGCCGCCGCAGCTCGCCATCGGTGAAGATCTTGAAGCCCAGTTCCTTCTGTTTTGCCAGCATCCGCAGGATCTGCTGTTCCTCCATCGCCCGAAGATCCTCCGGCGCAGCGTTGGGATCCTTGCGGAGGTCCAGCAATTCCTTGGGCCGGAGCAGGCTGCCGACCTGGTCGGCTCTATATTTTGTGGCCATGGTCTTCTATTCTACTGGCCTGCGCTCGCACTGCGAACAGATCCTTTGCGGTTTGCGCGGATCCGGATGGAGTCTTGACAAGACTTGAGCGTTCACTTAATATCATTTGAGTGGTTGCTCAAGTCAGCCCAGAGCCGGAAACGAAGGAGCGAATTCTTCGCACGGCGTTCCAGCTCTTTCACGAGCAGGGCTTTCACGCAACCGGCGTTGCCACCATTGTGAGGGAGGCGGGAATCAACCCCGGCAGCTTATATCACTTCTTCGAGAGCAAAGATCAGCTTCTTCTGAATGTGCTGGAATTCGCCATCGGATACCTCGGGCCGGCGGTGATGGATCCGGTGGAGAGTCACACTCCGGACCCGATCGCCCGCATCTTTGCGCTGCTCGGCCAATATCGCGACGGGATGGTGCGGCATGGCTGCCGGATGGGGTGTCCGATCGGAAATCTGGCGCTCGAGGTCAGCGACGGCAATCTGGACGCACGGCGTCTCATCCATCGGAATTTCGAAAACTGGGCCAGTCGCGTGGAGGGTTGGCTGGTAGAAGCCGGCGACCGGCTGCCGCCGGAAGTAAATCGCGGACAGTTAGCGCGTTTCGTCCTGACCGTAATGGAAGGCGGATTGATGCAGGCCCGTGCCGCGAATGATCTAAGACCGTTTGACGACTCCGTAGCGGTGCTCCGCGACCATTTGAATCTGCTCCTGCGCGCTCCCGCCGAGCGTCCTCGAACCGGCAAACAAAGACGTAACAAAACCCGCACCAGGAGATGAATCTTAGGGAGGATTCATGCACAAAATCGTCCGCGTGACGTTGTTCTTAACGGTGCCGGCATTCGGCCAGATATTCGATGCCCCATCGTTCGTCCATGAGGCGACCATTCACGCGCCGGTGGCGGCGGTGTGGAATGTTTGGACCTCCGGCGAAGCGTATAAGTCGCTGGGAGTAGCCCAGGCCGAAGTGGATCTTCGGGTTGGAGGCCTGATTCGCGCGCACTATAGCGCGTCAGGCGTCCTCGGTGACGATGAAACGGTCGTGAACAGGATTCTGGCTTACGAGCCGCAGCGCATGATTGCGATCCGGATTGAGCATCCTCCCAAGTCATTTCCGTTCAAGGAAGCTTGGAAGAGTGTCTGGACGGTCATCACGCTTACCGATCTGGGGAATAGTCAAACGCACATTCGCGCCTCCAGCATGGGCTTCGGAGCCGATGAGGAGTCGATAGCCATGCGGAGATTCTTCGAGACCGGGAATGAGTCCACGCTCAAAACCCTTCAGAATCGCCTCGAGGGAAAGAAATGACCGCCGATCGCGAAACCAGCGTTCGGATGGGCCGGCTTGTGATCGCGGGACTGGTGGCTGGACTCATCCTGAACATCGGCGAGGCTGCGCTGCACGCGGGAATCCTTGGAGACGCGACTACGGCCGCCTATGCGGCGCTGAACCGGACGGTTTTGCCGGATGCGATGAATCTGGTCTTACTGGTTGCGTTGACGTTCGCGCAAGGAGTCCTGATGGCCTGGCTGTACGCGGTGCTGCGCGTTCGGTTTGGTTCGCGATTCCCGGCCGCCGCCTCTGCCGGTTTGATCGCATGGTTTCTTTCTTCGGTGTACGCAGCCATATACTTGTACGCCGGACTCCCGGGAATATTTCCCCCCAATATCGTATGGGTGCCTGTGGCCTGGCAGCTGCTCGAATATCCGCTCGCAGCGCTCGCCGCTGCGGCTACCTACGGAGACTAGAATCGCGGGAGCCGGGCCGGGGGTGCCCGCCACTTCCATCTCCAGGCCCTGTAGAATTGATAAAGTCATTCCCGCACCCCGGAGGTGATTCGGATGCCCGGCAAGCTCTCGCTCACGACCGCAGGCGCGCTTCTGGCCGCGGCCCCCATGTGGGCCCATCATTCTTTCGCCGCCCAGTTCGACCAGAACAAGGTCGTCATCCTGCAGGGGACCGTCACCAGCATGGAATGGGTCAACCCCCACGCCTTCATCCACATCGCGGTGAAAAACCCCGACGGCACGGTCACCCACTGGGCCATCGAAGGCAATACGCCCAACAGCCTGCTACGGGTCGGCATCACCAAGAAGTCGCTGGCCGAGGGCACCGAAGTCGCCGTCCGCGGATATCTTTCCAAAAGCGGCGAGCATATCGCCAGCGGCAGTTCCATCATCTTTAAGAGCGGCCAGAAAATCGCCCTCGGATCCGAGCACTCCGGCGTCAGTCACCAGGAGGCCGTCCTTGAATGGATCTCGTCCGATGAGGACCTCTGGAAGCGGCAGATCGAAGCCCTGAAACTCGACCACAGCGACTAACGAGGCATCCATGAACAAACGGTATTTCTTATTTCTAAGCCTGCTGGTAACTGGAATCATGGCTGCTCAAGCGCCGAAGCCGAAGTCCTACACACCACCCAAAACCCCCTGGGGCGATCCTGACCTCCAAGGCAACTGGCCCGGAAGTATCAATATCCCCCTGCAGCGGCCCGAGAACATGGGAGAACGAGCTGTTCTTACCGAAGCGGAAAAGAAAGCCCGGGACACTGCCGGGAAGCAGCGGGCCACCACCGGAACCTGGATCGAATACTATCCGGCCACCGAGCAAGCCTCCCTGGTGGTCGATCCCAAGAATGGCCGGCTTCCGCCCATGATCCCCGAGGCGGAGCGGCGCAACAAAGCTGTCCGCGGCGGCCTGGGTCCGCCCACGCTATCGAGTCCCGAGCAGCGCGCCGAATCGGTCGAAGATTTCGACCTGTGGGGCCGCTGCATCACCAAAGGCCTGGTCGGATCCATGCTTCCGGGCAACCTCTACAACAAGGGCAACCGCATCATCCAGGCGCCGGGCCTGTTTGTCATCCAGAACGAAATGGTGCATGAGACCCGTATCATCCCGACCGACGGGCGCCCGCACCGCGGCAAAGACATTCGCACCTACATGGGCGATGGGCGCGGCCATTGGGAGGGCAACACCATGGTGGTCGAGACCACCAACTTCGTGAAGGATATCGCCATGAACGGTATCAACTTCGCGCTGCTTACCGACCAGTTGCGCATCGTCGAGCGCTTCACCCGCACGGCCCACGACAAGCTTAGCTACGATGCAACCATCGAGGATCCGGGCACCTGGGCGCGCCCCTGGAC